>JBDHBK010000319.1:0-3449 GCA_039592635.1 Gemmatimonadota bacterium | reverse complement strand
GGGGGGGAGGGTGAAGAGTTTCCGAGGGGAGCGTTGACCGCCCTCGCTCTTGATGCGGGCGCCATCTATGGCGAGGTGCCGGGGGCGGTCCTTCAGTGTTCGGTGGACGGCATTCACTACGTCGCGGCGCTCTTTGATCGGGAGGGGTCCGTTCGCACGGCGTTCTGGACTGCGAGTCCGCTGGTCGCGGGTCTCGCCCATAATGGACTCTGGACCGAGCTGGCGTACATTCGGTTCTCCCGTCTGCTTGACGATATCGCACCGCCGGAAGTTCTCGCCGAAGTCCAGTCTGAGCTTGAGCCGCTGCTCTGGCGGGCGAGCCCCGGATTCCAGCGGCTGCGGGAGTAGGAAACGAGGTCCCAGCGCGAGTGCGTTGTTCGTTCAGTCCTCTCCGTAAGCGACCGAATACGAACCGGTACGCCCTCCTCCGATGATCAGTAGCAAATCCGCCTGGAAGATGAGGTTCCGCAAGCCTTGGGAGAGGTCGGCGATCATGTCCTGATGAGCGAGTGGCCGCAGAGGACGAAGGTCGATCACCACGATTCCGTTCGGGTCGGCGACCCGGTCGAATACCCCTCGACTGTTCCTCCATTCGTCCGGTCCGTTTACGACGTACGTCGCGGCCATCACGCTTTCCGAACCGCTGGAGGTGGCGAACTCGGAAAGGAAATTCCCGAACGTCGGCACGTCGCCCCGGTATACTCCTCTGAAGGTATGCCAATGCCCCATCTTCACGATCGCCTTCGGAAGATCCTCGTGTTGAAGCGCGATCCGATAGTGCTCCATGAAACGTTCCTTCATGCTCGCCTCTCGTTCACGGCCGCTTTCGTAGGCGCCGAGAGGGGTCCGACGGTTCGCGTAGATCCTTGCCGTTCGCTGAAGCGCGTCCATGAGAGCTCTCTGTTCCGTGTGTTCTAGAGGCTCTACCAGCCCCTCGAGAGCCGTGAACTCATCTTGATCCGCTACGGAGTACAGGTAGTGGACATCGCCCGTGCGAGTACTCTCGTACGGACGGGCTTGCTCTGCCAACCGCTCGAGTTCCGCGCGGGCTTCTGGAGATCGACGGGAATCCGTAAGACGCTGAAGAAGGTGCATTGCAGCCAGCTCCTGATCGACGCCCCAGACCGCGGGCCCTAGCGCTGCCGATGTCTGTCGCGCGTGGACGATCAGTTCCAGTTCTTCGTCAGTTGCGTACGTCGGTGCCTGAGGGTAAGCACGGACGAGGGACGCCACGGAGTCCATCCCCCCGACCCTCGCGGCTTCGTCCATCCAGGACGCGATGATGTTGCCTTGCTCGAGGACCAGGTACTGATAACCGAACCGTGCCTGGAGCGTGTCGAAGAGGGCGACCGCGAGTCGGTTAAGTTCGAGCAGATTGTGTTCTTCTCCGATCAGAAAGAACTGGGCCTCGGCCGCACTGTCTATCAGCAGGTCGAAGCCCGGGCCCCAGGCTTGGGTCCCGTCCAGTGTCAGTGGCTTCCGGTTGGCGATGAGCAGCGAATCCAGACTCCGAGCCTGCCGCTTCTCGTCCTGAACCGCGTGGGCTTCCGACGGAAGCAGGAACAGTAGTGTGATCAGGCAGAGCCGTCGTTTGAGCATCGAAGTTCTCCGTGAGGCCGTGTGCGGGATGGGCTCACCCGAGTGAGACTCACTTCTGCCCGGCACGGTTGGAAACGGTCCGAACTGCATCGGCGCGGGGTGCACTCGAATCACGCACACAGGTCTTTCGAGTGGGAGGCAGACGACTGCACTGGAACAACGAAAGCCGCTCGGCTACTGTCAAATGTGGGCAGGCTTCTGCCCCAGAGCCGTGATGCACGCAACGATCTGCGATTCGCCCAACCTGGGAGGTACACGTGCCGGCAGATTGCTTCCGCACTCGAACCTACGGACCGATCCCTGCGACTGTCCTTCTTCTCGTCGCAGTCGCAGCCTGTGCGGAAGGGCTGCCGCTCGAGCAGACAATCGTGTCCGACTCCGCCGGAATCCGGGTGGCCAGCAACCTCGCGCCCGATACGCCTCTCAACTGGACATTCACGCCGACACTCACGCTCGGCGGCGAGCAGGAAGGACCGGAGTCGTTCTATTCCGTGCCACAGTTGCTGAAGTAGGCACTTTCCTGCAAATTTGGCTCTGCCCCAACACAGTTCTGTCGTAGTGGCGAGCCAGGCAGTACCCCCTTCCTGTTGACCCGCCTTTCTCCTGTTACTTCAGTGATGAAAGGTTGACCATGAGCCTGCGATTCTCGTTCCCGTTCTTTCTCGTCGCTTTGCTCATCCCGACTGCTGCCAAAGCCCAAGAGGCGGTGGCGCATGGTGACCAGTACTCTGTGATTCCCGTCTCTCAAGACACCGTGATGGAAACAGACGGCGGGATGACCCTTCGCTCTGTCTTCCGGCTTTCCCAATTTACGGACGATCCAAACAGTCCCTTCAATCATCTGATCGGGTATTGCTCGGGGTCTGTCGTGCTGGAGAACGATGAATCAGCGGTGGGGGCGGCGGGTGCTTGTCACATGGTGGACTCTGCTGGGAGCGGATACTGGCAGTGGTGGCAGCTTGATGAAGGGGAGAAGGAAGAGTGTCCTTTCTGGTGCGGTACCTACGGTGATTACAATGGATATGGGAAGTTTGAGGGATACACCGGAAAGGGTACTTGGGAGATCGTTGCTGTTTTTGCGGATGGCTCGGAGATCGGACGCCATCGACGCACGGTCGAGTGGAAGTAACGAAACCCACAACCTTCTCCCTGTACTCAGGAGGTCTCTATGAGATCGCAAGCGTTCTTGGTCGCACTGATCCTGTTGTCGCTGAGCGCGATGCCCGCAGTTGCTCAGGAGTCACTCAACGGTAGTTGGGTGATCGTTGAGCGTTGGGGCGAAGATGACCAGTCGGGGCAGTGGCGTGTTGAGAATGCCCAGCCCAGCCTGTTCATCTTCCTAGAAGGCCACTACAGCATCGCCTATGTAAGAGGCGATAGCCCCCGACCGCTCATGGACGAAGATGCCACTCGCGCGGACCTGGACTGTGAGCAAGCGGCGTCGATGTGGTTCCCTTATGTGTCCAACTCTGGGACCTATGAGATCAATGGCGCTACGATCGTGACGCATCCGACCGTCGCCCTTTGGCCCAACTTCATGGAGGGCGGTTCGGCGACCTATGCGTTTGAGGTTGATGGCGATCTCTTGCGTCTCACCCGTTCCGAACAGGGCTCCACCTGGAACGCGCGTCTCCGTCGGACCAGATAGTCGAACGCGGCCTAACAAGGAATTGCTGTTGGCGCGGCGAACATGAGGGTCGCGCGCTGCGCTTGCAGTCAGAACCTCAGGTGCGCAACAGAATTCCAAGGTCGTTATACGGCGTGAGACAGACCGAGAACCAGGAGGCGGAGTTCGGATGAGATATTCAGCGCTGACAGTCCTCTTGATGCTGACTCTCCACGCCCCTCTC
>JBDHBK010000318.1:0-3449 GCA_039592635.1 Gemmatimonadota bacterium | reverse complement strand
GAAGCGGCGGCGCCCGTACCCGACGCACCGGACCCGACCGAACCGCGTCGGAAGCGGCCCATCGTGCGGGTCGTCGGCCGCGCTGGGGCCGCGTCCTTCTTCTCCTCGACCGCGACGTCTTTCGCGGGCGCCTCATCCGAATCCACCGGTCCGGGAACGACCTTGGGACCGGCCTTCGGCTTCGGGGCCCTGCGCCCTCTCGTCAATCGAGTCGGAACCACCTCGGTGGCGCTCTTCTCGGCAACCGGCTCCGCGGCCGGCGGTGCTTCCGCGACCGGCGCCTCCGCAACGGGCTCAGGGGCCGGCTTGGCCGCAGGTTCCTCGACGACCTTTGTGCCGCCGGCATCGGAGCTGGAATCTGCCTCGGCGGCGTCCTTGCTGGACGCGCGAGAGCCCCGGCCTCGCCGACTGCCCGATCGGTCGCGGCGGCCGCGACTGCGGCTCTTCTCTTCCGTTGAGTCCTTCGCCGCCGCCTCGGCCACACGGGCCTCCTGCGCCGCCGGCGCACTGCCGGTGACGGCGGAGATCTTGTAGTTGCCCTCGCCGGTCCTCTCGAGAGTGATGACCTCTTCGTCGTGCGCCTGTCTGAGGAACCGTGAGAACTTCCGGAAGCCCAGGGCTGCTTCGTCGAAGTCGGGGTCCTTCTCCACCATCTGTCGCTTGACCTCGGAGTCGCGCACCGAGCCGCTGCGGGCTGCCTTCTCGGCCACTACCGTTCGAAGGAGCTCGTACGCGGCGCGCAGCCTGTCTTCGTCCACCGACGGCGGAGCCTCACGCGACATGTCCTGCTCTCGCGCGTCTCGCGACCGGCTTCGCCGCCCCGGCCGGGCCTCTGCCTTCGGGGTCCGGGCCTTCTCGTCACGTCCGCGTCGCCGCCCGCGGCCCGTTTCCGCTTCCTTCTTCGGAGGCTGGGATGTGGCCGTGGCAGCCGGAGCTGAACTCGCGGGCGCCGAACCATCTGCACCCAGGTACTCGTCCACCCGGGCACCGATCGCGACCTCGTACTGTCCGTTCGCCGCCTTGTGAAGATCGAGGATCCCTCGCGATGCGGACTCGGTGAGGAACCGGTTGAACTTGCTGAACCCGATCGACTTCTCGCTGAAACTCGGGTCGAGTTCGAGCATCACCTGCTTGAAACGGTCCGAGCGCATCACATCACCACGATCGGTCATGCGGCGAATGGCTTTCGCGGCCAGCTCCCACGGGTCGTGCTTCTCGATGTTCTTCATGTCGTGGGCGTTGGTGAGCCCCGACAGGCTGTTGTAGCTGTAGTACTCGTCGCAGTTCTGGACCAGAAGGTCGGAACTCGACTCCTGGATCCCCACGCCGATCACGTACTTCCCGTATTCCTTGAGCTTCAGGACGAGGCTGGAGAAGTCGGAATCGCCCGACAGGAGGATGAAGGTCCCGATCTCGGGTCGGATGAACACGATCTCGAGGGCGTCGATGGCCAGCCGGATGTCGGTGGCGTTCTTCTTCGTCGACCCGTAGGCCGGGGCGAAGATCAGGTCGATCGAGGCCTCGGACAGCGAGGCGATGTACTGTGGATAGCGTCGCCAGTCAGCGTACGCACGCTGAACCGAGACCTTTCCACGGATGATGTCCGAATCCAACAACTTGCTGAGTTCCTGGCCCAGATTGGACCGGATGCCCATGGTGACGTTGTCGAAGTCGATCAGAAGGGCCGCGTGCGGGGAATGCGCGTCGGCGGGCGCGGCCGGTCTATGCGGCGCGCGCGAATAAATTTCGTTCATTTCCTCTCTTCTACTGCTCGGTTTTTTCCGGCATAACCCGCCCTCGGGCGGGCGAGAGGCCCTTCGACCTCGCCCCCGGGCTCTCCCGGAGGGGATGGTGCGAAGAGTCTCTCCGTCTCAGTTGGCCTGTTCGTCTCGACGGGCCGCGAGCTCCAGCCGCATGCGGCGTGAAATCTCGGCGCGTCGAGAGCTGCCCGTCGTGGTCTTCGGCAGTTCCTCTGCGAAATGCACCACGTCCGGCAGCTTGTACTCCGCGAGAGTCGGCCGGCACAACTCGCGAATCTCGTCCTCCGTGACCAGCGCGCCCTCGATAAGGACGACGCAGGCGCATACCAACTCCCCCAGCACCTCATTCGGGATACCGACGACAGCCGCATCAGCGACCGCGGGAAGGGATCGGAGGTGGTCCTCAACTTCTCGCGGATGGACACTGTATCCTCCGCGAATGATCAGGTCGCGCTTGCGACCGTCGATTCGAAGATAACCCTCATCGTCCAGCGTTCCAAGGTCTCCCGTCTTGAACAGGCCCTCGACCGTCATTGCGCTCTGCGTTGCGGCGGGCTGTCGGAAGTACCCGGACATCAGATTGAAGCCCCGGACGGCGACCTCACCCTCGGTGCCGCTGGGAACCGGTTCTTCCGACTCATCCAGGATCTGGACTTCGACTCCCCGCAGGGGCCGACCCACGGTTCCGGACCGCCGCTCCGGTCCGTCCGTCCGAGACGTCATGGACACCGTGGGAGCGGTTTCCGTGAGCCCGTAAGCGATCTCGAGGTCCGGTACGATCCTGGCCCTGATCTCATTGGCCAGCTCGGGAGTCACCGGCGCTCCGGCGACGAGCCCGGCGCGCAGGGATGACAGATCAGCCGTCTGGCTGGCCGCATCACGCAGCAACATCACGAACATGGTCGGGACACCGTGCAGGACCGTCGGTCGCTCGGTCTCGATGAGATCCAGGACTCCGGCGACATCGAAGCTCTCCTGCAGGACCAGTCCGGAGCCCGTGACGATCGATGTCAGCAGGGCCACTCCGAGCCCGAAGATGTTGAACAGGGGCACCGTGCACAGCGTGCGATCCAACTCCGTCATCCCCAGGCCGGCCGCCGTCGCCCGCGCCGTTTGCAGCAGGCTGCCGTGCGACTGCACGACGCCCTTGTACTTCGTCGACGTGCCCGCCGTGAACAGGACGGCGAACGGATCGGTTGGATCGAGGTCCGCCGGCATCAAGGCGTGACCGCGCCCGGCCGAGACCAGGTCTTCGAACTGGAAGACGCGGTCGTCGTACCACAGGTCCTCTTCGCCCACCGTGACCAGGTACTGCAGGCCCGGAAGCTCTGAGAACAGCGATTCGAACAACTCCAGGTACTCGGTGCCGCCGTAAGTTTCCGCCGTCACGACCAGCGCGGCTTCCGTGTTGCGCAGGATGAACTGGAGGTCGCGCGCCGAGTACGCCGGATTCAGTGGGACGACCACGGCCCCGATCTCGGCCGCGGCGAGCGCGGTGAGGACGAACTCGGGCCAGTTGGGCATCGTGATCGCCACGCGGTCGCCCTTTTCGATGCCGAGATCCTGGAAGGAGCAGGCGAGCGCGTGTGCCTGGGAGGCCGCGTCCGCCCACGTCCAGGAATTGTCTCCATATCTCAGGAAGACGTCGTCGGGCCGCTTCTCACGCTGGGCGTAGAAAGCCGCGAAAAC
>JBDHBK010000317.1:0-3451 GCA_039592635.1 Gemmatimonadota bacterium | reverse complement strand
ATCTCTCGCGCGGCTGCGACCACGTCTTCCTCGGTGGTCGCGATCCGGAATGGGGCTACCGGGATCCCGTAGCACTCCAGGACCTCGAACGCCTCCGGCACCGTGAGACGCTCCCGTTCCTCGCGCAGCGCCGAGGCGATGATCTGCCCGACTCGGGCCGCGTCCACGTCGAATCGGCGGACCTCCACCACGGGGCGGTCGAGCCACTGTCTGTAACGCCACATGGCGCCCAGCGCTCGCGCGGCCGACTCCGGGAACCGATAGGCGGGAATGGGAGTGTCGTTGAGCTCGGCCATCCCCTGCGGAAGCCCTCTCTTGCTCATCAGGACGGCGAGGATCGGTTTCCCACACCCCTCGGCTCCCCGGTTGATCGCCGCCGCGATGACCGGAGCCTCGAGTCCGAGCGGTACGTACGACGCGATGACGGCGTCGATTCCGGGGTCGGCCACTATGATCCGCATGGCCCGCTCCACCTGTTCCGGTGTCGCGCTCGCGATCATGTCCACCGGGTTGGCCACGCTGGCCTCCGCCGGTAGGTGCCCGCGCAGACGGTTCTGTGTCTCCTCTGACAGCGGCGCGACCTCGAGACCGAAGCCTTCACAAGCGTCCGCGATGATGATCCCCGGTCCGCCCGCGTTCGTCAGGATGGCGACCCGGCGACCCTTGGGAAGCGGGGCCTTGCTGAACGCGATCGCCGCGTCGAACAGGGCCTCGACCGTGTCCGCTCGCAACACCCCACACTGCGCGAACAGTGCGTCCGTGGCGATGTCCACCTGGGCTAGAGCTCCGGTGTGGCTCGAGGCCGCCTTCGCTCCGGCCTCGGAACGGCCGGCCTTCACGGCGAGGACCGGCTTCCTGCGCGTGGCACGACGCGCGAGGGTCGTGAAGTGGCGAGGGTTTCCGAATCCTTCGATGTACATGAGGATGACCCCCACCTCGTCATCATCCTGCCAGTACTCGATCAGATCGTTACCGGAGACGTCCGCCTTGTTGCCCATCGACACGAACTGGCTGATGCCGATTCCATACTCCGATGCGTAGTCCAGAATCGTCATCCCCATCGCACCGGACTGGCTCATGAATGCGATCGGTCCATTCGGAGGCATGGCCGGTGCGAAGGTGGCGTTCATGGCGACGGCGGGTGACGTGTTCATCACGCCCATGCAGTTCGGGCCCACCATTCGCAGCCCGTTCTCGCGCACCAGGGCGAGGAGCTCTCGTTCCAGTTCGATCCCGTCGCCGCCCACTTCCCGGAACCCGGCGGTGATGACGACGATTCCCTTCACGCCCGTCGCGACGCACTCGCGCACCACGCCGAGCACGAGTTGTTTCGGTACGACGATCACCGCCAGGTCCGGTACCGTCGGCAGTGCTCCAATGGATGGAAACGCGGGAACGGAGTTCACGGAGTCAGCGGTCGGGTTCACCGGATAGACAGGGCCCGTAAAACCGCTGCCGACCAGGTGCTTGAGCATCCCGTTTCCGATGCTCCCGGCCCGGCGGCTCGCGCCGACCACGGCGATCGACTTGGGCCGCAGGAGGCTGTCCAGCATGGTCTTCTATCCCCTCTCCGCGTTTCGTCCAACGCGGCAGACGTTATCTTACGGCATGCACAGAGCGAGTCTTACGCGTGCCGTGGAGTTTCCGGCCGGACACCGGTATCACCGCCCCGAATGGGACGCTGCCCGCAACGAGGCCACGTTCGGCCCCTGCTCTCGGGCGCCGGGCCACGGCCACAACTATCGCGTCGAGGTCACCGTCCGGGGTGAGATCGATCCGGAGACCGGCATGATCGTGGACCTGGCTGTTCTCGACCGCCTTCTTCGGGAACAGGTCCGGGAACCGATGGACCACTCATTCCTCAATGATCTGCCCGAGTTCTCCGCGGGGGCGATCCCGACGACGGAAAACCTGGCCCGTGTCGTGTGGGAACGAGTCTCGCCAGCCCTTCCCCCGTCCTGCGAATTGACCCTCGTCAGGGTGCTGGAGGATCGCAACCTGTGGGCCGACTACCGGGCTGACTGGCCCCCCCCGCGTGCCGGGGTTCTCGTCCGACGCCGCTCAGTCCAGCAGCCGCAGCGGCATGACAAGGCACAGGTAGTCCAGCTCTCCGCCAGCCGGTCGGAACGTCGCCGCTCTCTCGGGTGCCTTGAACTCAACCAGCACGTCGTCTCCGGGCATGTACCGGAGCACTTCCAGCAGGTAATTGGCGTTAAAGCCTATCTCCAGGGCCTCACCACCGTAGTCCACCTGCATCTCCTCTTCCGCCTCACCCAGGTCGGGCGTCTGGACACGGAACGAGAGGGTTCCTTCGCTGAAACTCATACGCACACGGTGCGTCTGGTCACTGGCCACGACAGCCATGCGACGAATCGCAGCGGCCAAATTGTCCTTGTTTGCCGTAGCCTTCTTGTCGTTGTCTGTTGGGATGACCTGTTCGTAGTTCGGATACGGCCCCTCGATCAGGCGGGTGTACACGGAACGCAGGGGCGTCCGGAAGGCGAGGTGGTTCTTCGATCGCGCAACCGCGATCTCGCCTTCCTTCTCGAACAGGCGAGCGACCTGCTGCAGCGCTTTCGGAGGTACGATCAGGGACGCGTCCGGAGCGCCTCCGCCTTCGAGGGGAACGGTCAGCCGGGCGAGGCGGTGACCATTCGTCGCAACCATAGAAGCCGTTCCATCGCCAAGCTGCCACAACACGCCGTTCAGGATCGGCCGGCTCTCCTCGCTCGATACGGCGAACGAGGTCTTGCTGATCAACTCGTGTAAATCAGAGGCCTGCATCGTCCAGGAGTCTCCCGAGTCGACTTCAGGGAAGCTCGGGAATTCCTCCGTTGGCAGTCCGAACAGCTTGAAGCGGCTCTTCCCGCTTTCGATTCGAATCTCGACCCCATCGGCCGTGATGTGAACGGGAGCAGCCGGTAGTTCACGAGCGATCTCGGCAAACTTCTTTGCCGGAACCGTTACGGATCCCTCCGTCTCTACCTCCGCCTCGATCGAGACTGACACGGAGATGTCCAGATCCGTACCGCTCAACGTCAGCTTCCCATCCCTGGCTTCGAGCAGGATGTTCGAAAGCACCGGAAGAGTGGTCTTGGTCGGAATGGTCGCTGAAACGGCTCCCATTCCCGTGTGCAGGCTGTCTCGTGTTACGGATAGCTTCATGGAGATCCTCTTTCGCTCCTTCGTCCGGTTCTTTACCGGGGAAAGCTGTTCTCTCCTACTCTTCTAATCTAATTCTTAGTAGTAATAGTAGGGGCCGTGGAAACGTGGAGAACGTGACCATGTTTCCCTGATCCGTGCTTCTGGTCTGGCCGTCGACTCATCCGGCTCCTGTGCATCATCCGGGAAAAGTAGCTGAGGCGTCCACATCTATCCACCGTTCACTCGGTTTCCGCTGATGGAATGCCCGGGAGTCAACGGGTTTTCAACGCGTCCCTGGTGAAAACCC
>JBDHBK010000316.1:0-6440 GCA_039592635.1 Gemmatimonadota bacterium | reverse complement strand
GGGGAAGAGGAAGTCCGCTACTGGCACGAACTCGACGGTGGTTTCGCGGGCCGGCTGGAGCTCGAATCGGAAGTGCTCACTTCGTCCTGACCTGCCCGGAGAACTGCCATGGCTGGATCCGGTAAGATCGCGCTCGCTTACTCGGGCGGGCTGGATACCTCCGTCGCCGTACCGTGGCTCATCGAAAACTACGACTCAGAAGTGGAGTGCGTGGTGGTCGACGTGGGCCAGGGCCTCGAAGACCTCGACGGTATCGAAGCGCGTGCCGCGGCCGCCGGGGCCGTCGGATGCCACGTGGTCGACGTGCGCGACGCATTCGTCGAGGAGTTCATCTGGCCCACCCTGCGCGCCGGTGCCGTGTATGGTCGGAAGTACCTGCTCGGCACGGCCATGGCCCGCCCGATCATCGCGCGCGAGGTCGTACGAGTGGCTCGACAGGTGGGGGCCACCGGCCTGTCACACGGCTGCACGGGAAAGGGAAACGACCAGGTCAGGTTCGAGCTCACATTCGCGTGGCTGGCGCCGGACCTCGACGTGATCGCGCCTTGGCGTGAATGGGATATCCGGGGCCGCAAGGACGCCGAGGAGTATGCGCGCCGTGCCGGCGTTCCTCTTCCGCCCGCGAAGACGTCGATGTACTCGCGGGACCGGAACGTGTGGCACATCTCGCACGAAGGTGGCCCGCTCGAAGATCCCACCACCATGCCGGACCAGGACATGTTCCTGTTCAGCGCGGATCCGCGCACTGCGCCACCCGAAGGTGAGACGGTGGAGATCGGGTTCGAGAACGGAACCCCTGTCTCGGTCAACGGCGAGCGCATGTCCGCTCTTGCCCTGCTCGAACGGTTGAACGAGATCGGCGGCAGGCACGGCATCGGGCGAGTGGACCTGGTCGAAGATCGCATCGTGGGGCTCAAATCCCGGGGCGTCTACGAGACACCCGGGGGTACCCTTCTGTATGCGGCGCACCGCGAACTCGAGCAGCTGGTGCTCGACCGGCGTACGCTGGACCTCAAGGACGAAGTGGCGATGCGGTACGCCCGCCTCGTGTACGAGGGACGCTGGTGGGGCACCGAGAAGGAGGCGCTCGACGCCCTGATCGACGTGACGCAGCGATACGTCAACGGGTCGATCACCCTCTTCCTGTGCAGAGGCAACCTGTCGGTCGCGGGACGCTCCAGCTCCACCGGTCTGTACCGCGAAGAGTACGCCACGTTCGAGAGCGGAGGGCTGTACGATCACGCCGACGCCACCGGGTTCATCCGCCTCTTCGGCTTGCCCTACCGGCTCGCGGGCCAGGCCCGGCTCGAAGATGCGCAGGAGACGGGCGCGGTGCCGGATCCCGCCCCCGATCCCGGCGAGATGGCCGGCAGCGACTGGCTCGACTGAGGCGGCGGAGCGAGACATGACGAAGGATCGCGAGATGCGCCTGTGGGGCGGCCGGTTCGCGGGCGGACCTGCACCCGAGCTGGATCGAATCAACCGCTCCCTGCCCCTGGACTGGAGACTATGGCCCTACGAGTTAACCGTGGACCGTGCGTGGACAGGTGAGCTGGCGGCCGCAGGGCTGATTGACGACCGAACGCGCGATCGGATTCTCGACGGACTGGACGCGGTCGAGGCTCGGCTCGAAGCCGGCGTGCCCCGCCTGGAACCCGACGAAGACGTGCATACCCTGGTCGAGCGCTGGCTGGCGGACGAGATCGGTGACGAGGCGAGCCAGGTTCGCATCGGTCGATCGCGGAACGACGTCGTGGCGACCGACACCCGCCTCTGGACCCTGGATGCCTGCGCGCGAATAGACGCCGGGATCAGAGAACTCCAGGTGGCGATCCTCACCACGGCCGTGGGCGGCATCGACATCCCGTTTCCGGCCTACACTCACCTGCAGCGAGCCCAGCCCACGACGGCCGCTCAATGGCTGCTCTCTCACTTCTGGCCCCTCGTCCGCGGACGCGATCGTCTGCGTGACGCCCGGGTCCGCATCGCGCGCCTTCCCTTGGGCGCCGCCGCCGGGACCGGATCCACGATCCCGGTGGATCGCGATCGCCTGGCGCGCGAGCTCGGACTGGAAGGCCCGTGCGAGAACTCGCTGGATGCCGTGGGAAGCCGGGACTGGGTCGCGGAGGTACTCTTCGCATGGACTCAGCTGGCCGGAGACCTGTCCCGTCTGGCCGAAGACCTGGTGCTCTATGCGAGCGCCGAGTTCGGGCTCGTCCGCCTGGATGACGCGTACAGCACGGGGTCAAGCCTGATGCCTCAGAAGCGAAACCCGGATGGGGCCGAGCTTGCCCGTGCCCGTGGAGGCACGCTGCTCGGCCTCCTGGCCGGATACCTGGCTTCGCTGAAGGGTCTTCCGACCGGCTACAGCAAGGACCTGCAGGAGGACAAGCGGACCCTGTTTTCCGCCGAAGACGCGGTGGCGGAGACGCTGGCCGTGCTCGCCGGGACGATCGCTACGCTGAAGTTCGTCGCGGACCGCGCCGCATCGTCGATCACTCCGGAGATGTTGGCGGCCGACGTGGCCGAGCTACTGGCGGCGGGAGGCGTGCCCTTTCGGTCGGCGCACGAGGCCATGGGCCGGCTGGTTCAACGGGCGGAAGCAGAGGGAAGACCTCTGTCGGACTTCGTCGGAGAGAAGGCCGCCGACGTGGACCCGGCCCTCGCTTCGATCAGGCCTGAATGGTGGGACGTGGAAGCGGCCCTGGAGCGTCGCTCCGTGACCGGGGGCAGTTCTCCGGGGTCCGTTCGCAATCAGATCGCGGAGGCTCGGAACCGCCTGGATCGCTGACTTAAGGGGCTCTTTCTCAGACCAGCTTTCCTGCAAGAGCGACCTCGACCAGCGCCGGGTCCACACCATCCATCTGCAGGATGCTCTGGGTCGTCTCCCCGATAAGGCTGTCCGGAGTCGAGGCGCCCGCCGTCAGGCCGATCTCGACCGCGCCCCCTGGCAACCACCCCTCTTCCGCCTTGACTTCCTGCGTACTTCCTGCGTACCAGCCAGCTTGTAGCTGATGATTCCGGTCTCCACATCGATTCCGCGAGCCGACTCGATGTGGAAAGTGCGGGTGGATTCCGCACACAGGGCCGCAAGGTGATTGGTGTTGCTCGAGTTGAACCCGCCGATCACGATCATGACGTCCGGCGGATCTTCCATCAGGTCCTTTACCGCATCCTGCCGGTCCTGGGTGGCGGAGCAGATCGTGTCGAAGCTCCTGAAGCGAGCAGGAAGCTCCTCCACTCCGTAACGGTCCGCCACGGCCTCCCCGAGGCGAGCCGCTATCGCCAGCGATTCCGAGGCAAGCATCGTTGTCTGGTTGGCCACACCGACCCTGGCCAGGTCACGTCGAGGATCAAAGCCTTCCGAAACCCGACCCGCGAACGTCTCCAGGATCACGGCCGCATCGACCTCGCCGCGAACGAAAGCGCACAACAGGTCCGTCTCGTCCATGTCACGCACGACCAGGTAGCGTCCGTCGGGATATTTCAGAACCTGCGAACTGGTGGCGCGGGTTTCCTCGTGGAAATACTTGCCGTGGATCACGGACGTGAACCCGTCGCGCGCGTAGGCCTCCACTCTCTTCCACACGTGCAGCACCGATCCGCACGTAGTGTCCACCAGCACACAACCGATCTGGCGCAACTTTTCCAGATCTTCCAGCTTCACGCCGAAAGCCGGGATAATCACGACGTCGTCTTCGTGTACCGGCGAAAAATCGAACTGACCCTCTTCATCGGGAAACAGGAAGCGGACGCCTCGATCCCGAAGTTGTTGGTTCACGTGCGGGTTATGAATGATCTCCCCCACCAGGAAGATCCGGCGATCACCGAACTTGGCGCACGTCTCGTACGCGTATTCGACGGCCCGATCGACCCCGTAGCAGAAACCCAGGCTTCGGGCCATGCGAAACGTGAATCTGCCGATGGGCAGCCGGTAGTCAGCCGCCTTGATGGCCTTCACGATCTCGCTGCCGTAGGCTTCGGCCAGGAGCGGCTTCACCTGGGCCTTGAGGCCCAGCCCGCGTCGGAAGTAGTTGTCCCCGTTTGCTTTCATCGTACCCTATCGTAACCCGTGATTCACCCGGTGTTCAACTTCCGGACGCCGCGTCCACAATGAACGCTGCGCTCCGGTCCGCGCGTTCGACGCTGTTCGACTCGCGGTCCGAGCGCCTGGACCGTTCCCACGCGCCGGGACGATTCCGGAACCCGCGTGCCAGCAGCCGTGCCTTTTCGACCTTCCTGGTCCAGGCTCGCGCGGTCACGCTGTCGTAGTCGGCCTCCCTGATCTTCTGCCCGATTTCAGCGTACACCAGAGCTGCGGCCCTGATCGCGGGCCGGCATCTCGTGGGCAGCCGCTCGATCCCTGTCCACGCCGCGGAATACAGATCGTCGGCATCGTCCAGCAGTCCCCGTACTACCATGCGGATGCCATCGACCGGCGCAGGCGACGCCAGCCAGGCGTCGGGGTCGAGGCCCGCCTCGCGAAGTCCGTCCAGCGGCAGGTACACTCGGCGTGCCCGCGCATCTTCGCCGACATCGCGTGCGATGTTCGTGAGCTGCATTGCGGCGCCGAGCCGACACGCTGCGGCAAGCGTGTCCGAATCCCGGCGATCCATGACGGATGTCATCATGGCCCCGACGGTCGAACCGACCCGCACGCAATAGTCCATTACCTCGGATCGAGTCTCGTATCGTCGGGCGTTCACGTCCCATTCAAATCCCTCGAGCATGGCTTCCGGGATGTCCCGCGAGATCTGGTTCCGGAATACGGCGTCCGCGAATGCCCTCTCCACCGGACCCCGGGGTCGGCCCGCATATACCCGCTCCAGCCCTGCGCGGGTGGACTCGAGGCCCACCGCAGGCTCCTCGGTCTTGTCCACCGCGTGGTCCGCCACCCGGCACCAGGCGTACACGGACGCCGCGTCGTGGCGCACGCGGGTCGGCAGCAGGAGTGACGCGGCGTAGAAACTCCTGGAGCCCTCGCGAAGCAATCGCTGGCAGGCCCGCCGATCTGCGGCGGCCGTGCCGCCCTGCCCGGAGTCGACGTTTCCGGTCACGAGCGAGGCGCCGGATCCGGCACCACCGCATCCAGGACTCGTGCGGAAGAGAGCACTCCGGGAACTCCGGCGCCGGGGTGCGTTCCCGCCCCGACCAGGTAGAGCCCGTCGACGTCCTCGCTGCGGTTGTGTGGCCGGAACCAGGCGCTCTGGCTGAGAACCGGCTCGAAGCTGAAAGCGGCGCCACGGAACGCCAGCAACTCCGTCTCGAAATCGGTGGGAGTCATGACGCGAGATGTGACGATCTCGTCAGACAGTCCGGGCATGACCGTGTCGGCCAGGTGGGTCTCGATCGCTTTACGGTACGGTTCAGCGGTCGCTTCCCAATCCACGTCCGCCTCAAGGTTCGGGACGGGCGACAGTACGTAGAACCCGTCCATTCCCTCGGGCGCGAGATTCGGATCGGTGGCCGTCGGCCGGTGCAGGTACAGGCTGAAATCGGCGGCCAGGCGCGCGCCGAAGATGTCGTCCAGCAGCTCCCTGTAGCGCGGACCGAGAAGGATGGAGTGATGCGCCACGTCCGGGTACTGCCGCTTCGTCCCGAAGTACCACACGAACAGGCCCATCGAGTAGCGGGACTTCTCCAGCTTTCGGTCCGTCCACCTGCGGCGGGCCGCGCTCGGAACCAGGTGCCGGTACGTCCACGCCGAGTCGGCGTTCGACACGACGATGTCTGCCGTGATCAGCTCACCATCCCTCAGCCGAACGCCGGCCGCCTTGCCGTCCTCCACCACGATCTCAGCCACGTCGGAATCCAAACGGAGCTTGCCACCCAGTCCGTCGATCAGGTCCAACAGTCCCTGGACGAGCGCGCCGGTTCCGCCGATCGGGAAATGGACTCCCCATTGGCGCTCCAGGTACGCGATCAGCGTGTAGATCGAGGTCGTCGCGAACGGGTTTCCGCCCACCAGCAGAGGATGGAAACTCAGCACCTGTCTCAGCTTCGGGTGCTTGATGAACTTCGCGACCAGCCGGTACACGGTCAGGTGGCTCTGGAGCATGATCATGTCGGGCACGATGCGCGCCATGTCCCACACCGAATCGAACGGCACGTGTCCCAGCCGGGTGAAGCCAGTGTCAAAGATTCGCTCGCTCATGGCCAGGAAGCGCGCGTATCCGGCTTCGTCCTCGGGCGAGAACCGCCGGATCTCCTGTCGCATCGCCTCGGCGTCACCCGAATAGTCGAAGACGTCTCCGTCGTCGAAGCGGATCCGGTAGAAAGGCGTGACGGCGCGCAGGTCCACATCATCCGCCAGCCGCCGCCCGCAAAGGTCCCACAGCTCTTCGAACAGGAACGGCGCCGTGATCACGGTCGGCCCGGCATCGAACGTGAAGCCATCCTGCTCGAATACGCGAGCCCGCCCGCCGGGTTGATCGAGACGC
>JBDHBK010000315.1:0-6116 GCA_039592635.1 Gemmatimonadota bacterium | reverse complement strand
AGCTCGAGCCAACCGACCAGAGAGCTGAGCGGTGTACCCATCTGATGCGCCGATTCGCGAGCCATAGCGGTCCATATCCGTTCCCGCTCGCTCCTCGAGGAGGTACGGATCATCCAGACTCCCGTGCCGACAACGCCCAGGAGCAGGAGCGCTTGCAGCCACGGGATCCACCTCAATCTCTGCAGATACAGCGGATCGCCGAAGTGCACGACGAAGTTCCGCTCCACGTCGACCAGGGGCGGGTTCGCTTCGTCCAGGCGCTCGACATACCGGCGCACTCGATCAACCCCAGCCGGATCATCGAGTCGAGCATCGAACGGGAGGTTGCTGACCAGTGTCGGGTTTCCCTCCAGGTCGGTCTGAACGACGGGAATACCCAGGTCCCTGAGCTGCAGTATCAGATTGAGTTCCCCCTCGGCCGTCATTCCCTCGGTTGAGGTTACGGCCTGCACCACCTGGAAGTAGATGCGACTGAACACGGCCGCGTTGGCGCGCATTTCCTGGGAGAGCTGCCAGGTATAGGCAAGATATGAGACGAGGACCGCTGAGAATGCAGCGACGATGCCGATCGGTACCAATCGCCGCATCACGAGATCGTCAGCCGCTCCTGTCGTACGTAATCGTGAAGGGCCTCGGGCACGAGCACGCTCCCGTCCTTTTGCAGGTTGTTCTCCAGCAGCGCCACCATCGTGCGAGCCAGCGCTACGGCAGACCCGTTCAGCGTGTGGAGATGCGCCGGTTTGCCCTTTCCGTCCGGCCTGTATCGGATATCGGCCCGCCGGGCCTGGAAGTCGGTGTAGGAAGAGCAGCTGGACACCTCCAACCACTTCCCCACCCCCGCGGACCAGACTTCGAGATCATAGGTGATCGCGTTGGAGAAGCCGAGGTCTCCGGCCGGCAGGAGAATCCGACGATACGGCAGGTTCAGCTTCTCCAGCACCGTCTCGGCGTGGCGCGTCAGTCGCTCCAGCGCGTCGACCGAGTCCTGGGGCCTGGTGAAGCGCACGAGCTCGACCTTGTCGAACTGATGCACCCTCAGCAGCCCGCGCGTGTCCCGGCCCGCCGCACCGGCCTCTCGTCGGAAACAGGGCGTGTAGGCGACATATGCCTTTGGCAGTTCCCGGCCGTCGAGTATCTCGCCCCTGTGCAGATTGGTCACCGGGACCTCCGCCGTAGGAATGAGAAACAGGTCGTCCGGATCGGTCCGGTATTGATCGTCCTCGAACTTCGGAAGCTGCCCGGTGCCGACCAGACAATCCCGGTTCACGAGGAGAGGGGGCGCGACTTCGACGTAGCCATGCTCCTGCGTGTGCAGATCGAGCATGAAATCGATGAGCCCCCGACTCAGACGTGCTCCCGCTCCCAGCAACAGGGGAAAGCCGGACCCTGCGATTCTGGCGCCGCGCTCGAGATCGAGGATGCCGAGATCGGCGCCGATCTCCCAGTGCGGCCGGGGATCGCAGTCCAGATCCGGTAACGCTCCCCACTCGCGGACGACCTCGAAGTCTCCCTCCCCACCTGGCGGTACCCTGTCGTCGGGTACGTTGGGGATGGACAGCAACTCCGATCCCAGGGATTCCTCTACCTGCTGGAGGTCCGCGTCCAGGTCGCGGATCCGATCGGCGACCCGCTGCATGTCCGCGATCAGATTCGCGGCATCGGCACCTTCCCTCTTCCGATCTCCGATCTCCCGCGACACGTCATTGCGGCGTGCCTTCAGGACTTCTACCTCGGAGATCACTTCTCTGCGACGAGCATCGAGAGCCAGAGATCGATCGAGCGCCTCGATGATCGCCGGGTCGTCGCGACGCGCCAGCCGGTCTCGCGCCTCGTCCGCTCCCGTGCGAAACGCCCGAAGATCGAGCACTTACTCCTCGGCTCCCGGAACCAGTTTCCGCTTCTCGCAGTTAGGATTCACGAGGTGCTGAAACGAGACCGTGCCTTCTTCAACGTCGATCTCCAGGATCTCGAGTTTCGCGAAGTGCCGGCAACGGACATTCCCGAAGGCAGGGTCCCTACGGCTGCGCGCGGCGAAAACGTCTCCGACGGACACCGGGACGGATTCGAGCTGCACGTAGCCGGACTCCGGCGCCTCGACCAGCGTATCGAAATCGAGGGAACTGAGGATGAGCCCGGAGTCTTCGTTCTCCTCGATGATCGAGCTGCGCGGCCACCAGACCGCGCCACCTTCCTCGTTGATCTGGAACACGAAGTCCCAGCCCGAGAACTGGTCCGTGCGAACCGCTTCTCCGGTGATTACGTCAAAGGCGGACGGGTCCGCGACCGACCCCGTGCTGACGTCCACCACCGTGGCTTCGCGGGTCTCGTCCGGAATCGGAATCAGGATCGGCTCGGTGCCTTCGCCGCATGCGGACAGGCCGAGAATAGCGATCAGGCTTACGGCCGGAATATATCGAATCACTGACAATGAACAGCTCCTCTCAAGTGCTCGTCGGCGGAAAGATAGCAGAGTTTCTCCCCGGCGCGAGGTCCAGTACCTTGCTATGCATGGCCAGTTACTCGCGTCAGCGAGCCCTGTTCCCGATTCGAGCCCCTGCTGCCCCTTGATTGACATGAACACAACTGCGGACTGCTACGCCGTCGTCCTCGCGGGCGGAGAAGGAAGTCGCTTCTGGCCCGCCTCGCGACCGGAGCGGCCCATGGCGCTCGGAAGCTCGCGGCCTCTCATCCACGACACTGTGGAGCGCGCCGAGTCTCTCGTGGGCCCGGAACGGGTCCGGGTGATCGCCAGCGAGCCGCTCATCGCTTCCCTGTGTGAATCCGCACCGGGTCTGACGCGGAGTCGATTTCTCGTCGAGCCGGCGGCAAGAAGCACCGGTCCGGCGCTTGCGTGGGCGGCGTACGAGATCGAGAAGTTGAGCCCGGGGGCCATCATGATCTCGCTTCATGCCGATCACGTGATCCACCCCCTGTCGGAGCTGGCGGAGACCATCGACCGGGCCGTGTCCGCAGCCAATCGCGGTTCTCTGGTGTGCCTCGGAGTCGAACCGGATCGACCCGAGACGGGCTACGGCTACATCGAGGTCGGGGATGGCACCGGCGATCGGACGTGGCGCGCCCGACGATTCGTCGAGAAGCCAGACCTCGAGACGGCGGAGGAGTACCTGGCCGCTGGCGGCTTCCTGTGGAACAGCGGGATCTTCGTCTGGCGGGCCGCTGACCTGCTGGACGCCGTTCGCGATGTCGCGCCGGAGATTTCCCGTACGCTGCCTCTCCTCGAAAGTGACGGACCCGAGGCATTCTTCTCGGCCGTCGAGTCCATCAGCATCGACGTGGCGGTGATGGAGCGTGCTCCGGCCGTAGAGGTGGCGCTGGCCAGTTTCGCATGGGACGACGTGGGCTCCTGGAACGCCATTGCCCGAACTCGGCCCATGGACAGCCACGGAAACGTGCTCGTGGGCTCTGCGGCAGCCATCGACGCGACCAATAACGTGGTCTGGGCCGAAGAGGGCGAGGTGGTCCTGTTCGATGTCAACGACCTGGTCGTCGTGCGGTCAGGCGACGTAACCATGGTCACCCGACGCTCGTCGGCGCCGGACCTCAAGAAGCTGGTGACTCGCCTGCGCTCAGGAGACGAGTGAGATGAAGCTCTTTCTATTCGATGATAGTGTGGCCGACACCTGGCACCCGTTCTCGCTCACGCGTCCCTGTTCAGAGCTTCTCTTCGGCACTTCGCTTCTCCGGGAGCGCCTCGAGCGGTTCGCGGGACGCCCGACCACATGCGTTCTCAGCCGTCCCTGGCTGGAGACCTACCACGAGCGCGACGCTCCGAACGTGATGGCGAGAGGACCTCTGCCGGCCGACGAAGAGCGACTCGTAATCTCGTCACGGTTCGTTCCTTCCGCCGACGCCCGGTTCGAAGGACGAGGGGACACACCACTCCTGCTGACGACCGATGACGAGGTCGTCGGCTGTTACCTGCCGGCGGGTAGGGCCGGTCCCGAGCGGAGCTGGCTCGAGACTCCGGACGAGGGCATCGCAGGTGCGGCGTGGGAGACGACGAGCGTCGACGGCGGCTACGTCGATACCGCGTGGCGCTTCGTGGCGGAAAACCCCGGTCGTCTCGCAGCAGACCTGGCCATCGAGGCGGCCAGCCGCGGTGGAGTGCAGGAGCTGCCCGACGGAACCTGGAAGCTGGGATCTCACGCCCTGATCCTTGACTCGGACGTGCGGGTGGAGCCCGGAGTGGTCTTCGACACGCGCTATGGCCCGGTTCGGCTGGCTGATCGCGTGGAGGTGAGAGCCGGGTGTCGGCTCGAAGGTCCGCTGTTCGTTGGCCCCGCCACGATTCTGTTGGGGGGAGCCATCGGGACCTCCAGCATCGGCCCGGTCTGCCGGCTCAGAGGAGAGATCGAGGACTGCGTGGTCCTGGGCTTCGCGAACAAGGCGCACGACGGATTCCTTGGGCACTCCTACGTCGGACGCTGGGTGAACCTCGGGGCCATGACGACCAACAGCGACCTCAAGAACACGTATGGCCCGGTCCGAATCGGCGGTCCGGACGGCCCGATCGACACGGGGCTCCGCAAGCTGGGCTGTCTGGTCGGCGATCACGTGAAGACGGCGATCGGTACGCTCATCAATACGGGTACCGTAGTCGGCGCGGGCTCGAATCTGTTCGGCAATTCCCTGCCGCCCAACTGGGTGCCTCCGTTCTCGTGGGGCTCCGAGCCGGGAGGTCCGGTTTACGATCGCAATCGATTCCTGGCCCTGGCCCAACGTGTCTTCGAGCGCCGTGACGTCGAGTTCAACGAGAGCACTTCCCAGTGGCTGGCGTCCTGCTGGGACGCGGCGCGGCCTGGGGGCGACTCCGTTTGAGGGTCGCGACGCTGGGAAGCGGCAGCCGCGGCAATTCCGTGTTCGTCGAGTGCGGCCAGACCCGTCTTCTCGTGGACGCCGGCTTCAGCGGCTCCGAGATCGCCCGGCGGCTCGAGCTTCTCGATGTCACCCCCGAGTCCATCCAGGCGATCGTCGTCACCCACGAGCACCGCGACCATACAGCGGGAATCGGCATTGCGGCTCGGCGCTGGGGTTGGCCCCTGTACCTGACACCGGCCACCCAGAGAGCCTGTGCCCCGCTCCTACGCGGATCGGAAACTGTGCGGCACTACGAGGGAGAGGTCCCCTTTGATCTCGGGGACATTCGCATTCACCCATCGTCCACCTGCCACGATGCCGCGGATCCCGTGGCGCTGACCATCCTGGATCCCGGGAGCGGTCTGAAAGTGGGCGTGGCCACCGATCTCGGACGCGCGACCACGCCGGTACGGAACGCGTTGGCCGGGTGTCACTTCGTGGTGCTGGAGTCCAACCATGATGAGATCATGCTGCGAGAGAGTCCGTATCCATGGTCGGTCAAGCAGCGGATAGGCGGAAGTCGCGGCCACCTCTCCAACCGGCTCGCCGCAGACCTGGCCGTGGACCTGCTGCACCCCAGCATGGGTGGATTCCTGCTGGCCCATTTGAGCGACGAGTGCAATGAGCCGGACGAAGCGGTGCGGGCGGCCAGGACAAGGCTCGCTCGCAAAGGATACCGGGGCGTGGTGGACGTCGCCCTCCAGGACGGCCCTTCGGCTCTCTACGATGTGGCGGCCCTCGTGGATCTGGTGCGGAACGGCGGCCCGCAACTCCAGCTCTTCAGCTAGAGCGGCCCGACGTCTCATTCGAGACTTTGGATCAAATCCCCACCAGGCGCATGATGTCGTTGGCGAAGGCCAGCACCATCAGGCCCATCACCAGGATCATGCCGACTTGCGTCCACCGCAGGCGGTTCTGTGGGCTGACCGGGCGTCCGCCACGAACCCCCTCCGCGAACAGAAACACCGGATGGCCACCGTCCAGAACGGGAATGGGCAGAAGATTGAGCACTGCCAGGTTCACGCTGATGATGGCCATGAAATTCAGGAAGGCCGCCAGGCCCTGTCGCGCCGCCGCTCCCGACAACTGACCGATCACGATGGGACCGCCCAGTTCCTTGGTCGATCCCCGGCCCGTCACGATGCGCTCGAGGAACGAGAAGATCTCGAGGGTCCACGCACCCGTGCGGTGCCACCCCGCCGCCACGGACTCGGTCAGGGTGAGATCCCGGACCGCTT
>JBDHBK010000314.1:0-3460 GCA_039592635.1 Gemmatimonadota bacterium | reverse complement strand
CGTCCAGGCCGATGGTGAACGAGCTCTGCGGCGCCTCCGAGGGATCCAGACCCCACAGTTTCCACAGCGGCAGCCCGGCGTTCTTGCCGGCCAGGTCGTGCAGGGCCGCGCTAACGGCGGCGCGTGCTGAACCGTTGTGACCAATGGCGCCCCTGAGCTCACGCTCCAGGGTCTCCAGCCTGTCCGGGTGTGCCGCGTCATCGATCACCGGACGCATCTGCTCCAGGGCCGCGACCACCGTGCCCGCCGTCTCTCCGTAGTAGCGGGATGGGGCGGCTTCGCCCCAACCCTCCAGGCCATCCGCTACAACGCGCACCCACACCCGGTCGACGGTCTGCTTCACCGCGCGGCTGATCTTGAACGGGTGCTTCGCGCTTATCGTGAACGTCTGCCAGGTGAGCTTCATGGATCCTCTCGAGTGGTGGCCGGAAGCCCGGCCGACATCACGTGAACGAAGTCCCAGGCCGCCCAGGGTCCCGTCACGTCCATTCGGACCCCGGGGTACCGGCCTTCCCAATCAGAAACCTGCTCAACGAAGCGGATCCACTCGCCGCGCGGGATCAGGAATGCGGCGCTGAGCAGGCGGTCGCTTCCGCCCTCCGAGAGGATTCGCGCCGCTCGGGCCTGGTGCTGCAGCTGCTCGTAGACGTGGTGGGCCACGGTACGCAGTTGGTCCTCGCTGTGGGCCGCGCTTCTGGCGGACAGGTGAAGCCGGAGCTCGTATCCGTCGTCCAGATACTCCAGGGCCTCGAGCAGAGGCACCCTCTGGCCCTCCAGGAACCCGCGGACGGCCTCTTCGTCGCGGGCGTCAAATCCGAGGGGGAGAGGAACGATGCTGCTGCGGCGCAGAAGCCGGGCCACGATCCGTCCGTGCTGCCTAAGCACATCGGCTGCTACTGGCGGATCGTCGGCATCCGTGACCACCGCCGCCAGCGCTCCAAACTCCACCAGCCGGTACTCGAGTCCGTCCCCAATTCCCTGCACGGCATCGAGGGCTCGCTCACTTACCCGGTTGCGCACCACGGCGTGAATCGAGAGGCCGGGGCCGGCAGCGCCGTCACTCATGTTCCCTGGATCCTCCGGCAGCTTCCGTCAGGGCGGTCAGGTGAGCGGTCACGCAGCGGCCCAACTCCGCCGGGTTGTATCCGCCCTCCAGTAGAGACACCACCCTGCCCCCGGCCGAGGCCTGCGTGCGCTCGACCACTTCGTGGGTGAGGCGGGCGAAGTGCGCCGGCTCGAGCGTGAACCCTCCGATCGGGTCGTTCCGCGCTGCGTCGAAGCCGGCCGAAATGAACACCATGTCGGGCGCGAACTCAGCAGCCTGGTCCAGCGCCGCCAGTAGCGCGTCGACATACCGGTCGGGGTCCAATCCGGCGCTCATCGGCAGATTGAGGGTCGTGCCCTCGCCTGCGCCGTGCCCCGTTTCGTGGGCCAGTCCTGTGCCCGGGTACTGGGGATGCTGGTGCAGAGACAGGTAGAAGACGGCGGGATCCTCGTAGAAGATGTCCTGGGTGCCGTTCCCGTGGTGAACGTCCCAGTCCACGATCAGAACACGTTCGGCCGTCCCCTCGGCGAGGGCCGCCCGCGCCGCCACGGCCACGTTGTTGAACAGGCAGAAGCCCATGGCGCGATCAGCTGTGGCGTGGTGCCCGGGAGGCCGGATGGGGCAGAAGGCCGATGGCCCCTCTCCCCGGCCGACCCACCTCATCGCGTCCAGTGCCGCCCCGCAGGCGCCCAACGTCGCGTCCCACGATCGAGCCGATACAGCGGTGTCCGCATCCAGGCGCAAAATAGTTTCCTTCTCGGCGGCACGCAGACAGGCGCCGTGCACCGTGGCGATGTGATCGTCGGTGTGCACCCTGAGAAGGTCGGACAACAGGGCCGGGGTCGCGTGCAGCGGCGTCACCAAATCGTTGAGTTCGGGAAGCGCCTTACCCAGCGCGGACATCACTGCCCGAAGCCGACCCTGGTGCTCGGGGTGCTCCCATCCGGTATCGTGGGCGCTGCAGGCCGCGTGGGCGAAAAGGGCTACTCGATCCATGGTCCGGTTGATCGGCTTGGGGACGGGCTCGTAGCTTCCAGCCATGACAATGTACACCATGCGGGTTCAGGGTCTACCGACCGGGCGTCGAATCGTGCGCATCGCCCTCGTCGTATCCCTGCTGGCGACCGCCGGCGGGTGCGAGATCGAGTGGGGCGGAGCCTCTGTACACCTGGAGGACCCCTCGCCTCCGCCCGTGGAGTCCCCCGCGGCCGAACCGTCCGCGGAACGCGCCGAAGTGCCGCTCCCGGAAGGTCCGCTGCTCTGGGCCATCCGCTCCGGTGACGCCGGGGGCGAAGTCCTCGCGATGCCGGTCGCACGGCTGGTGGAGGGCGTGCCCGCAGCGCTCGAGTATCCCGAGCCACCACCTGAGGGATTCCGGGAACGTTTCGACGCTGCCTTTGCAGGAGAAGGAACTGAACTGGTTCTGGGATCCGCCGGTCTCCGGATCGGATCGCTGGTCCTGTCCGGGGCAACGCGCGTGCTGGATGCGGGTTGCCCGTCGGCCGTCCCGGCCCGCGCCCTGGTGATTCCAGGCACAGCGCTGCCGGCCGTTTCGTTCGGCCTCGGACCCGACCTCGTGTTCGGGTCTCCTGGCGCGCCGGAAGGCGCACTGGTAGACAACCGCATCCGGACCTTTGGACCGATCCTCGCCGAACAGTTGCTTCGGCAGGGAGGGGAAGACCGTCCGTTCCTGGCCCAGCGCGCAGTACTCGAGGCCGTGCCGTGGCCCGGGGACGAACGACCGGCGATGGCTGCCACCTACCTGATCAACGACTCGGTGGACGGGCCCGGACCGTCGGGCTCCGCGACCTCGCTGTTCTTCCTGGCCCGCTTCGGCCAGACCGGCTACGTGGCGGACTGGTCGGAGATGCGGATCTACTCGGGTCAGGGAGAGTCGCGCGAGATCTTCACCTGGCTCGGCGCAGCGCCAGTGCCGGGAGGTCGGCTGGATTTCGCCGTCCGGCACGACGGGGCAACGCGGCGGCTGGTGGCCAGCGTGGACAGTGACGACCCGGGTCGGGGCATCTCCTGGACGGAGGGCGCGCGGTGTCCGGTCCTGGAGTTGCTGGAAGTGCCCGGGGTGGTGAGTGCGCCGGAGAGCGCTACGGGAGCGCCAGCGAACTGAGTTCTGCCGCCGTCAGGCTGCGGCGAAGGTTCCTAGCGCTTTACCGAATTCGCTCTTCCGGATGTCCTGCAGGGCACGATCGCGGAGCTGTCGCACCCGTTCGCGCGTCACGCCGAGCAGCTGACCGATCTGCTCCAGCGTGTGCTCGGATTCTCCTTGCAGTCCGTAGTACAGCCGCAGCACGCGGGCGTCCCTCGGACGGATGGACTGCAGCGCAAGCGCCACGTGTTCCTTGAGCATGTTGGCGTCCACGGCTTCTTCCACGTCAGACTCGTCTACCAGGAAACGGT
>JBDHBK010000313.1:0-3485 GCA_039592635.1 Gemmatimonadota bacterium | reverse complement strand
GTGCTGACTTCAGTCGCTCCTTGAGGTTAGCGCTCACTGGATCTCTACTCCGGTCAGCGCCCCATACTCGACCCGCATCGAGTCCCACGATGCAGCCCACGTTGGATGATCGGGGCGAGAATCGCGCAACGCAAAGTAGTGACGGTAGGCCTCGGTCGCGCCGGTCGTGTCTCCCACCGTCGCAGCGAGCCGGGCCTCCTCGCGCAGATACTCCGGGATGCTGGTGTAGTCCATTATGAAGGGCGTATCGAAACGACGGCGCCGGATCGCAGCCAGGGCTCGCTCCGGCTCCCCGTGCTCCCCCAGCATCCGTGCGAGCCACAGGTTCTGAACCTCGGCCGGGTAGCCGCCGCCGCCGAGTACCCGCACGACGGAGTCCGCGCTCAGCAACGAAGCGCGAACGTCGCCCCCTTCGAGCCGGGTGAGCAGCACATCAATCAGACCGGCCCAACCCGCGTAGCGACTGGCTCGGTCCGATTCGGCCAGTTGCCGCAAGGTCTCGCGTGCACCGGTAGTATCAGCGTGTTCGAGCCGCCAGAGCGTGATCCAGCAGCGTGCCACCGTCTGCTCGTCCAAAGAGAGTGGCTCGCTATCACCTCCGCTCGCGATGCGCGTGAGCCTCTGGATCGCCTCGGTAGCCGTGGTGTCTTCCGAGGGTCCAAGCAGGAGTGCCCTGAAGACAGGGACGGTGAATCGAGCCACATTGCTTCGGAGATCTCTGTCCGAGGCGCTGCGCCGCCACGCATCCCGCCACTCCGGTTCATGCCCGCGCGCCCAGAGCCAATTGTCCGAGTGAAACAGGTTGCCCGCAGCGGCGACCCGGTCGGCGTCGGCCATACCCCTTCCGTCCGCGAGCGCGAAAGGAGGAACCCAGTTGCTGTCCGGAGTGTCGGCCAGCGCCCGGGTTGCGGCTGCCGTGTCGCCCTCGAGGATAGCCAGTCGCCATAGATAGGACGGCGCATTTGGGGCAAAGAAATCGTCGGATCCAGCCGAAAGGGCGAAGCGGTCGGCCAGATCCCCAGCCCGCGCCGTGTCGTGGTCCATGAACGCCAGATCGGCGAGGTGCCAGAGGTGCCATGACCCGGGACGGTCGGTGCGCTCAAGTGCCTCCCGAGCGCGCCGGCGCCAGTCTGGCTCGCTGGCCAACGCTCCCCACGACACCAGTTCTTCCCCCAACTCGGACCACGGAAAACTCCACTCAGGCCATCGATGGGCGATTTCTTCCCAGCCCGCGATCACCTGCGCTCTCGTCGTCATGTCGCTGTTGAACGTGCCAGCGGCGAGCACCTGCACGGCCGCACGGCCCCGCTCGCCGAGGTAGTCCTGGCGTTCCCACGCGTGGCGCAATGCCGACATATCCTGTTCGCCGTCGACGTAGAGCCAGAGAGCGGCGTCTGCGAGATTCGAGTCCGCAGCGAGTGCTTCGCGGAAGTGGCTCCTCTTTTCGTGGCTGAAAATTGGTGCCCTGGATCCAGCCAGATAGGCCTGGATCGCCTCCGGCTCGAACTGCGTGAGCCTCTGCACCGCCTGTGTCGAGATCCCTCGGTCAAGCGCCAGCAGCGACACGATGAGCTGATCTACAAGCTCTAATCGCTGCCCGACACGACCCTCCATCCGCTTTGTACGACCTCTCAACTCACCACTGACCACATCCACCAGACTCGCCGCGAGTACGATACTGCTGTCCGCCCCCACCACTGTGCCGCGCACCAGAGAGCCCGCTCCCAGGGCCCGGCCCACCTCAAGCTGTGCCGCTTGGGAAAGAGCCGTGTCTGGGGTCCCGCCTGCTAGCCGCCACTGCTCAATCACACTTCCAGGGTCCAGGATCCGCCGACCGTACTCTCTCCGTACCACGAGCTCGAACAGCCTCCCCATCTCCCACGCCAGATCGTGCATCGGGCTCGCGCTGTCGGCGCCAATCACCTGAAACGGCAGCACCGCGATAGCCGTGGAGTCGAATGGGATCAACGCCGGTTCGTCGGTCTCTGAGCCCGAGAATCCTCTCGTGGCCAAAGCCCAGACCCCTGCGCCTGCCGCGAGAAGCGCCATAACCCCGGCCGCAAATCGCAAGGGATGCGTGGCTCGTCGACGTATCCGGCCCACCGTCTCCGGTGCCTCGAGCGCCCTCGCCAGGTCTCCCGCCGTCTGGAAGCGATCCGCGGGGGAGGTGGCCATCGCCTTTGCCAACACGTTCTCGAGCGCTTGCGGGACTGTCTTCCGGATCACCCGCACCGCCGGGGGCTCCTCCGTGGCCTTTCGCGCCAGGATCGCGCGGGGCGTGGGACCGTCGAACGGCGGCTGGCCGGCCAGCATCTCCCACAGCACGCAGCCCAGGGCGTAGACGTCGCTGCGGCCGTCGACTTCTACCGCTCCGGCGGCCTGCTCGGGGCTCATGTACCGCGGTGTGCCGACGGACAGGCCGGTGGCGGTGGTCGTAGCATCACCTCCACCGGCGGCGCCGATCGCCTTTGCGATCCCGAAGTCGGCGATCGTGGCGTGTCCCCGGGACAGCAGGATGTTACCGGGCTTGATATCGCGGTGGACCACGCCCTTCTCGTGTGCGTAATCCAGACCGTCCGCTACCTCGCCGGCAATCCGGATCGCCTCGTCTAGCGGGAACTGCCCTTCACGCTCGAGACGCTCACCGAGAGACTCCCCGTCGACGAAGGGCATCACGTAGAACAGCAGGCCGGAGGCCTCACCGGAGTCGTGCAGCGCGAGCACGTGAGGGTGAGCCAGGCCGGCGACCGTCTCGATCTCGCGCAGGAATCGATCGGCCCCGACCGCCGCTCCGAGCTCAGGATGCAGGACCTTGATCGCGACCTTGCGTCCGTGCTTCAGGTCCTCGGCCAGAAACACCACGGCCATGCCGCCGCGGCCGATCTCCGACTCGACGGCGTAACGGCCGGCAAGTGCTGACTTGAGACGTCCCAGGAGGTCAGGCAATACACGCTCCGCTGAATCGAATCGGGGGGCCTCCCTACGTCCCTCCCACCCTTTCGTATGCCGCTCGCGCTTCTTCCACCAATGGCCGCAGCGCCTCCACGGGCGAGTCGTAGCGCTTCAGGAACTGCCAGTAGTACTTGCGGGCCAGACCGTCCCGGCCCCGAGCCTCCTCGATTCGGGCCAGCTCGAGGTAGCAGTGGCCGGCCAGGATGTTACTCTCCAGCTGTTCCGGCTTGAACTGATCCGTCCGTTGGCAGCCATAAAGGAGCTCTGTGGCTCGAGCCGTGTCCCCTGCCGCTAGCAGCCAGCGGGAGGCGTTGATGCGGTTGATCGATAGCATGCGCTTCCGGTACGTAGGCATGGCCCGCCATGTCACCTCGTAAAGGGAGTCAGAGGCTTCGGCGACGCTTCCCCGTAACCGGAGCGCATACGCCGCCAGAGCGCGCTGGGCAGTTCTTGCCACCCTGTGGTCGATGCCTTCCAGCTGGCGATCGGCTTGCCGGAGCACCTCCGAATCCTGCCGGGCTGCGGCGAGGACG
>JBDHBK010000312.1:0-3490 GCA_039592635.1 Gemmatimonadota bacterium | reverse complement strand
GACAGGTACATCCCGAGTGGGACGTTCCGCTCGGGATTCTTGATCTCTTCGCTCACTGTCGGAATCAATCCGAATCCCTGCAGGGCGATGAACGTGTAGCCCATGGCCGCGAGGATTCCGATCGAGCCGCTGGGGGAGAACGGGTGCAGGCGACCAAGCAACTCGGAGGGCGAGTCGCCGATCCACGCCACCACACCCGCCACGATGAGGACGGCAAATACGATGATCTTGCCCACGTTTGCGGCGGCGCCCGCGCCTCCTGTACGCCGGACGAGGATCAGCGTGTAGGCCGCGATCGAGACGAGCGTAAGACCGATCGGAAGGGCCGGCCCCAGCGCCCACTGTGGCGTCAGGTCGGTGAACCCCGAGAGGCGGGTGAGGCCCTCGGCCGCGAACGCGGCGAATCCCAGGGCGTACAGCACACCGGCGACGATCGACGCGAACCACACCACCCAGCCGACGAGAAAGGCAACCTCGATGTTGAGGACCTTCTTCGCGTAGGTGTACACCCCTCCCGACTCCGGGAAACGCCTGGAGAGGTCTGCGAAGCTGATCGCGGTCAGGTACGCGATGCCGCCGTTCAGCGCGAACGCGATGATCGCAGCAGGTCCCGCCGCAGCGAAAGCCACACCGGCCAGGGCCAGGATGCCGCCCCCGACGATGGCGCCCACTCCAAGGGACGTGGCGCCGAACAGTCCCATGTGTCGCTTGGTATTCAGGGGACACTCGCGCGAAGTTTGCGGTTCTCGATCCCGAAGCGGCTAACGTCGAAGATACGTCAACAACCGTCTACCAACACTATCCGCGTGTCGGCTGTGCGGTGCCGCAGCGCCAGTAGATCCTGGTACTCGGGGTCTTCGTAGAACGCCTTCACGCTCGCCCGGTCAGGAAACCGAAAGAGCACGAGACGCGACGGCGTCCAATCGCCCTCCACCACTTCGAAGTCGCCGCCCCGCACCAGGTACTCTCCCCCGTGCTTCTCGATCAGCGGGGCTACGCCACGCTTGTAGTCCTCGTAGGCCTCGGGGTCTCTGACGTTGACATCGACGATCTTGTAGACGGGCATCCGCTCTCTCCCGATCAACCCTGTATCAGGCTTCGACTCGCTCGAACGAGCTGGCGCGCTCCCCTCGCGGGCCGATTCGATGCCCAGGAAGCCGGATTGCTCGCTGGCCAACTCCACCATCCGGTCTGCCATCTCACCATATCCCTCGTGCTCGACGGCACAGCGCGACGTGAAGATCACGGCGTAATATGGGGGCTCCGGAGTGTTCGACAGTTCACTCATTGATCGTCCGCTGACATGATCGAGTCCTCGCGCGCCCGGCGGGCAGCCGCGGAATCGGACACGCTGAGAGCGCTCCTTACCCCGGCCGCTCCTGGAACCGCCGATTCAGCGATGGCGCTGTCCCTGGCTCCTTCGCTTCGAACCTGTTCCGGAGTCTCCGAGCCACAGCCTGCGATGAAGAGGAGAGCGAATCCTGCGATCGCGAAGCGCATTCCGACAGCCTCCGTGGTCAGAGCGAATCCGAGGGTAGGGCCTCGAGGAAGGGGAGCACGTCATCCGAATAGTACGGCTCCTGCACACCCCAGAAGATGTAGTCCAGCCGAAGGGAGTCTCGGGCGAACAGGTAGAGTTCTGAGACCTTTACCGGTGCGCCAGTGCTGGGATTCACGTCCTCGAGGTTTCCCCACTGGACAGCCAGGCCGGCCGTAACCCCAGGTGCCCGTGCCCTGATCAGCGGGAGGCTGTGGGTCTGCTGTCCGCGACGATGCGGCAGGAGATCGGGACCTCCGACGCCAACGCCAGACGCCTCCGCGTGCTCGTAGACCCCGCGCAGGAAGCCCCGGTCTTCCTCTGGCAGCGCTTCCCCAGGCATGAAGTTGGCGTAGACGATGACTTTCGAGTGGGGGAACGCGCCACGGGCGGACGTCATGAGGGCCTTGATCCCCTCGAAGTAGCCTTCGGGAGTGTAGCCTTCCGGATACAGCGCCCCGGACTCTCCGAATCCGACCGCAGTCTCGGGAAGGTTGATGCCCTCGATCTTGTGGTCCAGTTCCCGGCCAAGCGCCTCGAGAAGTCTGGCGAAGCGCTCACGCACCGCGGGATCCCAGCGGCGGGGAACCCACCCGTCGAAGGTGGCATCGGAATCGTCGCTCCGTTCCCACTCGTACTGACGCGCCACGCCACCACTGAACTCCGGATCTTCGACGAGATAGTCCGGCACGTTGATTCTCTCGTCGAATGATACTTCCTGGAGCTGTATGAACAACCGCTTCCCCTGCCCTTCCAGGTACGCGAGGTCCGCGAGGATTGGTCCCAGCTCGTACCGATCCCGCTCGGGTTCCAGCTCACGCCACGTATATTTCAGGTGCGCCCCCGCGACCCCTTCGTTCTCCAGGAACCCGGGTTCAGAGATCCGTTCCCGATCCCTGTTGAAGAAGATGAAGTTCTGCAAACCTCGGGTCTCGGCCGCCGCTGCATCAGGTTCGGGAACAGGGTCTGCCGGTTCGCAGCCAGCCGCAATTGCGAGGGCGAGAATGAGGGCCAGGGCTCTCGATATCACCTCAGTGCCGCGATCGCTTCGATCTCAACGAGGCATCCGTAGTGCAGCTCCCGAGACGGAACGACGGCCCGGGCCGGCCGGTGGTCGCCGAATACCTCGGCGTAGGCTTGGTTCACTCCGGCCCACAGTTCCACGTTCGACACGTAGGCTGTGGTCTTGATCACGTGGTTCAGATCGCTCCCTGCCGATAGCAGAATCTGTTCGATGTTCCGCAGCGTCAGGCGGGTCTGCTCCTCGATCGATCCCACGCCCTTCTCTCCCGTCGCGAGGTTCACGGCCAGCTGTCCCGAAACGTAGACCGTGTCTCCGAACACGACCGCCTGAGAGTAGTGGCCGGCGGGTGGTGGAGCGTCCGGTGTCGAGATCATCCTCATCGTGTCAGTCTCCTGTTCGGTTCCGCGTCAGAACCTCTATTCGCCGATATCTTCGTTCCACAGCTCCGGATAAGCCGCAATGAACTGCTGCATCAGCTGCCGGCATTCCAGATCGTCCACCACCAGGATCTCCACGCCTCGCGACACCAGGTAGTCCTCGGGGCCGCGGAACGTCCGGTTCTCTCCGATGACGACATTCGGGATGCCGTACAGGAGCACCGTACCACTGCACATGTCGCACGGAGAAAGCGTCGAATACAGGGTGGCGCGGCGATAGTCCGATGCTCTCAACCGGCCGGCGTTCTCCAGGCAGTCCATTTCGGCGTGCAGGACAGAGCTTCCCTTCTGGACTCGCTGGTTGTGTCCGCGTCCGACGATCGCACCCTCGACAACCAGCACCGAACCGATGGGAATGCCGCCTTCAGACAGGCCTTTCCTGGCTTCATCGATCGCGGCGACCAGGAACGCGTCGCGATTCACGAGCCGCGCTTCATTCGGGCCGCATGCTCCAGGAACGCCTCGGGCCTCTCGATACTGAGTAGCAGCGAG
>JBDHBK010000311.1:0-6678 GCA_039592635.1 Gemmatimonadota bacterium | reverse complement strand
CACTGCGACGGTCGACTTCCCCTCACCCGCCGGAGTGGGGGTCATTCCGGTGACGAGCACGACCTTGCCCTTTTCCGGTCTACCCTCGAGCGCGTCCGGGGTGATCTTGGCGATGGTGTGGCCGTACGGACGCAGGTCATCAGCTCCCAGTCCGATTTCGCCCGCCACGTCCAGGATGGGCCTCAGGGTCGCCTTCTGGGCGATATCGATATCGGTAGGCATTCTTCAGCTCCCTGTTCTATGAAGTGCTTCCGGTTGTCCCTTCAAGGTTCTTACCGTCCAACGCCTTTACCAACTCGGCAGCCGTCACCGGCACGGCCCCCAGCCTGGTTACCTCCAGGCCCGCGGCCAGATTTGCCAGGTACGCAGCCTGACCGACGGAGGCACCCGCAAGGAGGCACACAGCCAGTACCGCGGTAACGGTATCGCCCGCCCCCGTGACATCAAAGACCTCGCGCGCCTCTGGGGGCAACAGCCGTGTCTCCGCCGCCGGCTCGACCAGAAGCATCCCCTCCTCACCCAGCGTCAGGAGCAGGCAGTCGCACTTCAATCGGTCGAGGAGCGGGTGCAGCGTGACTTCGTCCCTGGGCTCCTTCTCGAGCCCCAGCGCTGCCGCGAGTTCGCGCGCGTTGGGCTTGAACACGGTGGACCCGGGAAAGTCGAAGAAATGTCTGAGCTTCGGATCGACGACGGACGGGATACCCTTCTCACGAGCTCGTGCGAGCAGTTGGCGAGACAGGGTCCCATTCACCACGCCCTTGTCGTAGTCTTCAATGACCAGTGCGTCCGCCCAATCGACAGCTTCCAACGCCCGACGGGCCAGACGCTGGTGATCCTCCTCGGCCATGGGCGCTGGATTCTCGTGATCGACCCTCAACATCTGTTGATGGCGTGCCAGGATCCGTGTCTTCCGCGTCGTGGGTCTGCCGGCCATCGGTACCAGATCGTCGGAGCCGACGCCGGCCTGGTCCAACCGCTCAGCGAGGAGTCCCGCCGATTCGTCTGCCCCCACCGCGGCTACGAGGCGACAGTCCCCTCCCAGTGCCGCCACGCCCGCAGCGACGTTCGCAGCACCGCCGGGAGCCGCGACCTCATTCTCAACGCGGACTACGGGGACGGGAGCCTCCGGCGATATCCGGTCTACGGAGCCGGCGAGGTAGACGTCGAGCATGGCGTCACCCACGACCAGGATCCGGCCGCCGCGGCTACAAACGGTGAGTGTGGGAGCACGATGTCGTCTTGCGTCCGATCTGGATCCCGGGTAACCTGCCGCGAAGGACTGCCCGCCGCAGGAAAGCGGCGAAGAACATCGGTCCTGCGGTCTGTTTGACACGTCATCGTCGAGCAGGACGCGCGTCGCGCGAAACTAGTCGCAGGGCGCAGGGGAGTCAAAGCCGGGGAGATCGTCAGCCCGTCATGAGCTTGAGCGAAACAGCCCGCACTCCGCTGCGCTACCTCAACGACACCCTCAAGGCTTGGGCGCTCCATACTCAGGAGTACTTCCGCCTGCTCGCCCGCTCGCTCCATGGCAGCGTTTCGAGGCCCTTCTATCGACGCGATCTGGTGATTCAAATGGATGCGATCGGCGTTGGGTCCATCGGGATCGTGCTCCTCACCGGTCTGTTCACCGGGATGGTCCTCGCGCTGCAGTCCGCGGTGGAGATGAAGCAGTTCGGAGCCACCATCTACATCGGCCGACTGGTGGGCGCGAGTACGATTCGGGAGCTGGGCCCGGTCCTTACGGCGCTCATGGTGACGGGGCGGGCGGGATCGGGGATGGCCGCGGAAATCGGAGCCATGAAGGTCACGGAGCAGGTCGACGCGCTCTACACCATGAGCGTGGATCCGGTGCGGAAGCTGGTCGTCCCCCGTTTCGTGGCGGCAGTCCTTTGCCTCCCGCTGCTCACGGTGATCACGGACGTGGTGGCAATCCTGGGAGGCATGCTGATCGCCGTCGTGAAACTGGATCTCACGATGGATCTCTACATGCGGTCGGTGTACCTGACGTTGGCCGAGACGGGCTACATCTTCCGCTACGTCCCGATCGACCTTTTCGCCGGGCTTCTCAAACCCGTGTTCTTCGGGGCCATCATCGCGATCACCGGCTGCTATTTCGGTCTGAAGACCAGCGGGGGTACCGAGGGTGTTGGGAGAGCCGCCACTCGGGCGGTGGTGACCACGTCGATATTCATCCTGGCGACGGACTACTTCCTGACCCAGGTCCTGATCGCGCTGTTGATCGAATGACCCGGGACTCGCTCGACCTTTGGGACTCCCAGATGCGCAAGGAACTGCGCGAGGAGGTCCGCAGGGCGCTCGCGGATCTCGGCGACGAGTCGACGCAGCCTTCGGTGGCGGGTCCAGTCGTGGAACTGGAGGACCTCTGTCTCAGGTTCGGAGACCACACCGTTCTCAAGGGGGTAAGCCTCGATCTCCAGCGCGGCGAGACCCTCTCCGTCCTCGGCGGATCGGGAGCCGGCAAGTCGACGATTCTCCGATTGATTCTGGGGCTTTCCCTTCCCGACTCAGGACAGGTCCGGGTCGAAGGGACCGACATCGTAAACGCGCCACTGACGCGGGTTCTCGCACTCAGGCGCAATATGGGCATGGTATTTCAGGAGGCGGCTCTATTCGACTCCTTGAGCGTGTACGACAACGTGGGCTTCTACCTTCACGAGCACACCGGTCTTTCGGAGGAGGAAATCCGACGCCGGGTGCGCGAGTCTCTCGAGCTGGTCGACCTGGAACCCGACCAGGTGATGGACCTGCTTCCGGCCGAGCTCAGTGGGGGCATGAAGAAGCGCGTGGGGATCGCACGCGCCGTCGTGCATCGTCCGAGGGTCCTTCTGTACGATGAGCCGACAAGCGGCCTGGACCCGATCACAACGCGCACGATCAACGACCTCATATCGAAGCTGCAGACGGAACTCGATGTAAGCTCGATCGTCGTTACACACGATATTCGGTCGGCCTTCCGCATCAGTAATCGTGTCGCTCTATTGTTCGAGGGGGTCCTGGTGTTCGTGGGCGGGCCCGAGGAGATGGTGGCGTCAGAGGACGAGTATGTGCGTGAGTTCCTTCGATAGATGGCGCGGGCCCGCGAGGCCGGCGCCCGACCGGGAGTAGCCGTGAGAAGAGGTGCGGTCGTGACATGGGAGCAGGTCCGAGTCGGCCTGCTGATTCTCGTGGCCCTCAGCGTGCTTTCGGTGGGCGTCTTCCTGGTGGGCGACACCGGCAACGTCTTCGGTGAGAGGTATCGCCTCGTGACGCTCGTACGGTCCGCGTCCGGACTGGTGCCCGGGGCTGCGGTGCAGCTGGCCGGCCAGACGGTCGGGCAGGTGGACGACATTCGATTCATCCCCCCCGACGAGCGACCGGAGAGCCGCGAGGCCGTGGCCATCTGGCTGGCGATCAATGTCGACGTCCAGGATCAGATCCGAGAGGACTCGAGGGCGCAGGTCAGGACGCAGGGCCTGCTGGGTGATCGACTCATCGACATCCGGCCCGGCAGTTCGGCCGCCCGAATTCTGCAGCCAGGCGATACCGTTGCCTCGGCGGCTTCACTCGATTATGACGCACTCCTGGCCGAGGGAGCGGAGGCCGTCGGTGACCTGACCGATGTCGCGAGGAACCTGTCGAGCCTGACGCGCGGACTGCTCGAGGGGCGCGGCACACTCGGGCAACTGGTCGTGGATGAGCAACTCTACGATAGACTGGTGGGCCTTGCAGAGAGTCTCGATACCCTGGTTGCATCCGCAGCTTCCCCGGACGGGGCATTGATGCGCATGCTTACCGATGACACGCTCTATGCTGCGGTCCGTTCGGCGGTCACCTCTTTCGATACCCTGACCCGCTCCGTCGTTGAGGGGGAGGGTACGCTGGGGCAACTGGTTCGTTCTGACAGCCTGTACCGAGAACTTGCCGGAACGGTTTCGCGTGCCGACTCATTGCTCGCCGGCTTATTGGCGGGCGAGGGATCCGCCGGACGCTTGTTCGGCGACGAGCAGCTCTACGAGGAACTGCTGCGAACACTCGTCGAGCTGAACGGCATGTTGGAGGATGTTCGTCGGGATCCGTCCCGGTACGTCCCGGAAATTTCGGTGTTCTGACGCTGCAAGGTCCCGGTCAGGCAGCGCCCTTGCCCAGGTCGTGCAGCGTCTCGAAGGTCAGGACCTTGTACCGGATCCGGCCATTGGGCAAAGGAACGTCTACTTCGTCGCCATCGCCCTTCCCCAGCAGCGCTTTCCCGATCGGAGAGGCCATCGAGATCTCGGCCTTCTCGAAGTCGAGGTAGTCGCCGAACGCCAGGGTATACATCTCGACAGTATCGTCATCGAGATCCAACACCTCGACACGGGACCCGAATCCGATCCGGTCTTCGGGAACGGCCTCGAGGTCGATATCACTGATTTCGCCGAGCCGGCGCGCGATATGATCCAACCTCGCCCTGACGAACTGCTGTCGCTCGAGCGCTGCGGTATACTCGGAGTTCTCGCTCAGGTCACCCTGAGCAGGCGCGATCCGTGGCGGCCCCTGGTCGGAGCGGCCCCAAAAAAGAAAAACTCCGCGACCCGGCCTCAAGCCCGAGCGCGGATAGGTGATGGAGGTGCCGGGAATCGCACCCGGGTCCGCGAACCCTTCCCCCTTGGTCTCTACGTGCGTATTCAAGGATCAGATCTCGCCGCCGACAAGGCTCCTTGACGGCCTGTCTTCAGCCAGCCACTGGTGGCTCTCGCCGTCTCGTCTACGCAGCCCGTGGCCTGCTGCGGAAACCAGCCCGAATTATCGGCGCTCCCTGAACCGCCTCGGGCGGGCTGCTCGGGGAACGGGCTACGTTAGTTACGCAGCCAAAGCCAAGTTGTCGTTGGCAGTTGTGTTTCTTCCCGGTGTTTCACGAGGTTCCGGGACACCTCGGCACGCTACCTCAGGATCCGAAAACGCGTCGAATCTATTTCACCCCCTCATTGTCAATCAGCAACGCCTGAGCGCACACAAGGGCTGCCGGAGCAGCCCTCGCTGATATGTGACACTAATTCGGCGGTCAGGTTCCGTCAATCCGCGCGGTTCGAGACACTCCGACCTTTGACAGCCTTTCAACAGAACGAATATACTCCACGTTCCTGAAGTTCAATGAACTACCGGGTCGCAGAAGCCGGCGGCCAGGAGAAGATAAATATGCAACTGCGTGATTTCTTTACTCTCGAGGCTATCAACCTCGATCTCGAGGCAGAGACCAAGGACGAGGCCCTCCGAGAGTTGGTGGGCCTTCTTGGGTTGGACGAGAAGTCGAGGGGAATCCTGTTCAAGATGCTGAAGCGTCGGGAGAACCTCGGCTCGACGGGAATCGGCCGACGTATCGCCATCCCTCACTGCCGTTCGCTGGTCGTCAATCGTCTGCGCGTGGCCTTCGGCCGGAAACTGCCCGGAATCGACTTCGACGCGATAGACAAGAAGCCTGTCCAGCACATCTTCCTGATCGTAGCTCCTCCGCTGGAGGTCTCGAATCAGTATCTGCCGGTCCTCGGGCGCATAGCTCAATTCGGCAAGGAACCAGACGTACCCGAGCGACTCGCTCAGATCGAAAGCCCGGAGGAATTCATCGCCTTGCTGGAGGAAAAGGGAGTCTGACCATGCATCCGCAGCTTGAGCTACTCCTGGAGCTGCAGGATCTGCACACGCAGCGACGGGCACTTCACGAGGAGCCGCTGCGTGACATGGAAGAAGCCGTCTTCGACCTCAAACCAGAGGACGCTCTGGAACTGCTGGATTCCAAGATCACGGAGCTGGTCGGCCGGCTGGATCCTGGAATCCAGCGTCGCTATCAGAGCATCATCGGAACATTGGGCCGGGCGGTCGTTCCAGTATTGAACGGAATCTGCTACGGGTGTTTCGTCGCGACCCCCACCGCCTGGTCGTCGGAGGCCGGTCGCAACGACAGCATTGGGGTGTGTGCCCACTGCGGCAGATTCCTGTACTACGTGGACTGAGCCTCGGCGGTCGACAGCGCTTCTAGCCCCCTTCGATCGAAATCCGCCCTTCTGGAGTCCTGCGGGTAACTCCCACCCTGTCCATGTGTTCCAGCAGCGGAAGCAGGTGCTTCCGTGACAACCCCAGCGCCTGACGGAAGTCACCCGGTGGAACGGGTCCTGAACTCGAGAGCTGACGTATCGTCTCACGCGCCCGCTCTTCCGCGGATCGCATAACGAACATCTCCGGCGTCACCCTGACAGCGAGCCCCCGCTCGACCAGCAGCTTCAGCAAGTCATTGAGCAAATCCCGATCCACCGCAATGGCAGCAGCCAGGTCCGAGGGCGGCGGGGGCGCCAGATCAGCCGCGACGAGTAGGGCCTCGAGGTTTCTCAGGGCCTGTTCTTCCGAATCAACCAGAGCCGGCTCGTGTCCGGCGAGCCTTATCCCGGGGCCGTCCACCACAACCTCCCCAGCCGCTTCGAGCGTTCGGACGACAAACTCCACGAGGTCGGTGGAGAAACGCACGGACAGCCCGGCGCGGACGGCCTCGAGAGATTCGGCCGAGGATCTCCTCCTCAGCCCGTGAGCGGCACGAAGATGAGCGAGGACGGCAGCCGCAGCAGCATCAACCGAAGGCCGACCGTACCATGCCCCTCCCACTCGGATCACCGCAGAACTCTCCTTGAGGAGATCGTCGGCTCCAGCCGA
>JBDHBK010000310.1:0-3495 GCA_039592635.1 Gemmatimonadota bacterium | reverse complement strand
TCGGAAGCGCGTTCGACTACGCGCGCTTCCTCCGGGCCTGGATGGACCGGGGAGAGCACCCGGGAGGTCGGCTGCTGGAAGGCGCGACGGTCGAGGAGGCACTGGCCGACCCCGTTGCGGCTGACACGCTGCCGCGGCGGTCCCGCTGGTACGGAATACAGTGGGAAATCTACGCGGCGGCGCCGAGAACCAGTTCCCTGCCGGTGTTCGGCCACCGCGGTGCGACGGGTACCGTCGGGCTTGCGATCCCCGGCCGGAAGGCGATCGTCATCTATCTCACGAACTCAAACGAGACCGAAGTCGTCGAGGAAGTCATCGACGCGGCACTGGACATGTTCGGGAGCTGACCAATGGCTGAAATGAAGATCAGCAGTGGACCGCTGAAGCTGACCCTGACGGACGACAAGGGCCGCGTGGTCGCGGCGCTGCGCTATCCCAGGGTCAAGTGGAAGAAGCTCGTGATCGAGAGCGAGGACGCGGAGTTCGAAGCGGTCGTTCTGAGCGGCACGCGGATTCGGCTCGAGAGACGGGTCCCCGCGGCCGAAGAAGGGCCAGAGGGCAGCGGCGAGGATGAGGGCCGCAGGCCTGATTGGGATCCGTTCCGCGAGGTCGAGTTCGGCGTACGGGATTTCCTGACGAAGACTGGAAAGGCCGTGGAGGACTTCCTGGCTGACCTGAACGAGTGGTCGGGGCCCTTCTCGCAGGCAGAGGACGACTCGGACCCCGAGTCTGAGCCCGAGCCGGAGTCGAAGTAGGGAGTCGCGCCCGACCTCAGTCGGCCGGGCGCGATCCCAGTGCGTTTTGCGATGCTGGCGCAGGGGCTAGGCGGACAGATCCAATCGAGGCGCCGCGGGGGGAGGAAGAGGCGGCTGGCGCAGCGGCGCGCCGACCAGCCACGCCCCCGTTACAAGGGGGGTGGCCTGCGACGACTTGGACAGGGCGAAGCTGGGACCTCCCGCACGGCAAGGAACAGGCCTGTTCATCGTCTCATCGACAGTTCCCGGGCAAGTCCAAGCTCAGCGCTCCCGTACGGGAGGTTTGTACTGATCCCAGCCTCAGTTCGGGGCGCGTTCGCACGCATCTCGTTTCGAGCGCTCTGACGCTCCCGGCGAACGTTCTGCCAGACGTGTGCCATACCTCAAACCATTTTAAAGACTGCAGTTACGAGCCACATTGGTTGAGAATTCCGGTAATCCGTTGCGCACTCGGAAACATCCTTTCGCTTTGGTGGCTGATCGCGATGTGCCACCCTGCGGAGCCCTCACCGGAGAGGTGACGGCCGCGTGACAGCCGGGAAGCACCATAGGATTGGCGCTCCAACCAGAGGTTAGGCTGTCATGCTGGTATTCATGATCATCGTTATCGTGCTCATCGGAGTGGCGTACGCCGATTACTGCCTGATCGACAACACGGCGCATTTCGGAATCTGCTTCGGGAAGCTGGCCGAGGCTGAGAAGGAACCGAAACCGGGGTTGTTCGACGCCGTGGAGGATGTCGTTCCACCGGCAGTGTTCGAGGCGGCAGCGGCCAGCGGGAATCGGGTGATCCCTGGGCCACTGACCCGAACCGACACCGAGGAGAAAGGGACGCCGGTCCGCCCGCAACGGAATCCAGCACCCGCATGGCTCCTTCCGGACCTCGAGCCGGTGCTGGAACTGCATGAAGGCTGGAAAGGCGCGACGAGTTGATTCGGTCTGTTCGTCCAATCCAACAGGTCGTGCGGGGGCACCGGGCGCTCCCGACACACCCCTGTCGCACCACCTCTACACGCTCCGCGACTCTACCGAGTCGAAACGGAAAGGGCCCGGAAAGGCGCATAACCTTGCCCTCTTTAGGCAATTCGACGCGACCATACGTGTAAGGGCCCGCAGAAGGCACCGTACACCGAGGCTCGAGGTGTAGCTGCCGCACCACAATCGCCCGTCCCGCAGCCGTCACCCCACCAACTCCAGCCCACCTGCAAGAGTCTCATTCCCAGCCACTTACACCAATTCACAACCCGCGCGACCCTGAAGTTGGCATGCCCAGTGCTTCCACCGGTGCCGAACACGCGCCACGTCGGACGGAGCGTAGCTGGAGACACCGAACGCGAAGGCGGGAACACGATGAACGGACAGCTTGGGAAGCGACACCAGCCCGACCTACAGCGCCAAGGCAGCATGATTCGCCTGACCCGCGCCGTTCGCTGCACACGCGGCAGCGCACTCATCGAGATGGCCATTGTCACCCCGATGCTGCTAGTACTCTTCGCGTCCATCTTCGAGTTTGGTCGCATGTTCCACACACGGCTCACCGCGCGGCATGCCGTCATCGAGGCCACGCGTTACGCCGTTACCGGAAACCAAATGACCGACTCGGAGTCCGGCGACGAGATGGACCGTGCGTCGTCGATTCGTCGAATCGTCACCGAACGCGCCTACACGCTTCCCGTGACGCCAGAGTCGATCGTGATCGATCCGGCCGACGGTGGCGGCCCCGAGGACGTGGTTAGGATCACGCTCACCTACTCCTACGACTATTCCCTTCCGGGATTCATGGATGTGCTGCCGCCGATGCGGTTTTCCGTTGCGGCTGCCATGCGAAACGAGCCGTTCTACGGTACCTCAGGATCCTGACGGAACTAGAGACGAACTCGAGACTGGCGGAACTATGATGATCAGAGAACGAAACAAGGCAGACGACCGGCGACCGATGCGTGGCCTCAAGTGCCTTCTTCGCAATGACAGTGGACAGGGACTCGTAGAGTTTTCACTCGCCCTTCCGATCATCCTGATCATCCTTCTCGGGATGGTCGAATTCTCGAACGCCTACGACCGCGTGCACGGACTGGCCGGGTTGAGCCGGGAAGGAGCAAACATCGCGGCCCGCGGCACCGCCCTGAGCGAAGTCCTGACGACGGTGGTCGCCGACGGAGAGACGCTGAAGATGTCGGCCAACGGCGGCGCGATCGTGAGCCGCCTCGTGGTCCAGGGTGGTGAGCCGGTAGTCATGGCGCAGGTAGCGACCGACGGATACGACCAGAAAACCCGGATCATCGCCGGGGACTCGACAGCGGCCAAGTGGATCGCCACGGCCGGATTCGCGGAGGGAAGCACGCACTACGCGGTCGAGGTCTTCCTGGCCTACGACCCCGTGACTCCCCTGGGGAACCTGTTCGAGACTGTGACCCCGCCGGTGCTCTACGAACGCGCGGTCTTCTAAGCGGCTGAGGAGAGATGACGATGTCGATCGACAAGATGGGCCGAATGGTCAGCAACTCCCGTGGCTCGGTGCTCATGCTCGTAGCCGCTGGGATGGTCTTCATGCTTGGAATGACGGGCCTGGCGGTGGACTCGGCGAGAGGCTACCTGACCCGACTCCGCCTGGTCAGGGCCGTGGACGCGGCCGCACTCACCGGCGCGCGCACGCTGCGCTCGGGCGAGACCGTGGCGCTGGAGCAGGCCAGGGCCGCGGCCGCCGCCAACGGGGTGGGGAGCACGATCAACGGGGCTTCCC
>JBDHBK010000309.1:0-3520 GCA_039592635.1 Gemmatimonadota bacterium | reverse complement strand
TGAAGAGAGCCCGGGTCTCACGCGCGAAGACCTGGCCGAGCTCCAACTCGAGGAGCTCAAACGCCGAATGCGTGAGGACGGCTGATCGTACCCCTGCAGAGCCGCTAAGCCTGGAGGCTCCTGGTCAGAAGGTCGATCTGCTCTTCCTTTCCCATCACGATCAAGACATCCCCGACCAGGATACGGTGGTCCGGACCCGGGTTGTACACCCACGGCCCGTCTCGTCCGGGAGCTTCGGCGTGGCGTGCGGCAATCACGATCAGGCCCGTCTTGTTGGGAATCTTCGCCTCGGCCAGTGTCTGGTCCTCGAAGGGTGATCCTGCCGGGACATGCACCTCCTCGAGCCGCAGGTCGAGCTCTTCACTGCGGGTCGCCACATCCAGGAAACTGACCACCTGGGGCTGCAGCAGCATGGCCGCCATCCGAATGCCCCCGGAGAGATTCGGGCTGACGACGTGATCGGCCCCGGCTACATAGAGTTTCTGAAGAGTCTGCTCGTTGTAGGCGCGGGCGACGATCGTGAGGCCCGGCTGAAGGTCCCGGGCGCTCAGGCACACGAACAGATTGTCCGTGTCCGCACTCAGGCACGTCACGAGGCCAGCAGCGGTACCGATCTTCGCTTCGATCAGGGCCTCATCCCGGGTCGCGTCCGCGACCACGGTAAGGACCTCGGGAAACTCGCTTCGCAGGGCTTCGGCCCGGTCCGCCTCTTTTTCGATGATGACGTATGGTCGCCCGGCCGCTTTGAGCTCGCGGGCGACCTGACGGCCGGTGCGGCCCGCGCCGCAGACGATGTAGTGATCCTTGAGCGTTTCAATTTTCTTCATGGTGCGCCGGGTCAGGAAGACGTGAGCGAGGTCCATCTCGACGATGGCCGACGTGACGAGCGCGAACCACACGCCCAGCATGGTGAGGCCACCCAGGATGAGGAAGCCGGCGAAGATGCGCCCGCCGGCGTTCAGGTCGTGGACTTCTTCGTAACCCACGGCCGACACCGTGATGACCGTCATGTAGAAGGCGTCCGACAGGTTGTACTCCGGGAGCGCCAGGAAACCCAGGGTGCCGACCGCCAGCAGCGTGGTCGTGCCGACCCCCATCCACGCGAGACGCCTCCAGAATCTGGTCATACGTGGTCGCCGGGCCCGTGTAGCGGATACATGATGCCAAAATATACGATGGCTGCCTCCGCCCTGTCAGTACGGCTCCGGACTGCTGCTCGCCGGTCCCTGGATCCCGCGAGGGTTGCAGGGATCCGGCGAGGGTTGCAGGGATCCGGCGAGGGCCGAACGTTGAGAAACGATCGAGCCAGCGGGTGTTCGCGAAACCAAGATGGCCGCAACGACGGCGGAGAGTCCAGGGAATGAACCGAACCGAGCTTACCGATGCGCTGGCACGGGGCACCGGCCTGTCCAGGGGAGACGCGGCCCTCGCCGTAGAAGGCCTGTTCGATCCCCGGAACGGGGTCATCTCGAGGGCACTCAGGAGACGACGGACGGTGCGGATCACGGGATTCGGAAGCTTCACCCCGAAACGCCGAGAGGCTCGAGTGGGCCGCGATCCCCGAACGGGGGACCCGATCCGCATTCCTGCAGGCACCTCCATCAGCTTCCGTCCCGGGAAGCCGCTGCGCGAAACGCTGGGCTGAAGGACGAATCCGGCTCAGCGCCCCTTGTCGTGCTTGACGGTCACCTCGCGTCCACGAATCGGGGTGCCGTTCAGCTTCTCGATCACCCGATCGACGACCTGCGAGTCAATCTCGACCAGCGAGAAGCTGCCTCGAATCTCGATCTTCCCGATCTGGCCGCCGGCGATGCCCGTCTCTCCCGTGATCGCTCCCACCAGGTCTCCGACCTTGACCGAATCCCGGTTGCCGGCTCCGATGAACACCCGTGACCACGAGCCCCGAGCTCCGCGATGCGCCGGTCCACCCGATGACGCGCTGCCGCCCGAACGCCCGGGCGAGGGATGCGCGGTCCGCGTCTGCTCCCCTCCGCGTGACGCCGCCTCTACGTCGGCCCAAGGTCGGACGGCCGCACCGCCGCCGCCGGACCTTCTCAGCAGGTCAGACAGGGCGGCTGCCACTCGCGCCGTCCCGAACTCCTCGACCAGCGGCCGGAGAACGAGCAATTCCGCGTCCGTCCCGCCCTTCTCCACTCGAGCGCGTACCAGCGATCGGAACTGTCCCAGAGGGTTGAGTTCCGTGGCGGGGAGGGAGCCCGGAAGATAGTGGAGCGAGATGCCCGCCCGCTGCGCCAGGAGTTCGAGGTGTGCGCTGTGCGTCGCTTCCACGAGCACCACGGAGTGATCGCCCGGCCCGGCGGCCAGCGACTCGATCGACAGAGGAAGTCCGAACCATGCCCGAGCCGTGCCGGTTGCGCCGCCGGCCTCCGGCCGCGTGGCCACCACGTCCCAGCCTTCGCCAGGCTCCGAGAGCGTGAATCCCATGCTCTCGAGAGCCGCCCCGACGCTGCGGATCGCACCCTCGGTCCGGCATCGGACCCGGGCCTCCGCACGCCCGGAAAGGGCCCGTGTCAGGAGAGACAGTCGCTCTTCCTCCGTCGCCCCGAGGCCCACCTGGAGTCGGTCCGGATAGCCGCCTTCCGCGGGGTCGGGCGACTCGGATTCCTCGAAAGCGCTTTCCGGCCAGCGGCGGCCCCTCGGCAGCTGCCGCTTCACGAGCTTCCGGAACTCCTCGTCTACCCGTCGGGTGGCGGCGATGCGCCGCGTATCGCCGCCGAGCGTGTCGAGCAGGGGGTCGACCGAGATCCACTCATCCAGGTCCTGAAGATCGGCGACTCCGTCCAGAATCAGCAGGGCCAGCCCACCGAGGCCTAGCCGTCCGAGTCGAATCTCGGGCAGGAGAAGAGACGGGCGTGCCACGAGGCAGTGTACGGTCGCAGCCTCGACGTCCAGGCTGCCGTCCGATCTCAAGGTCGCTACTCCGGCCCGCAGACCTCGCTCACCGATCGAGCGCTGGATCGCCAGCGCGACCTCCGTGGCCCGATCCCGCGTCGGGACGAGAACCAGGGCCTGGAGTCCGGCCTCCGGGTCGCAGACCCCGCTCACCGCCAGCGAGTAGACGGCTTCGATGCCCGAGCCCCGGCCCGAGGCGAGAGCGAGGTGGTGGCCCCGGGCAATCGGTGTTTCCGCCGCTGCCAGGACCTCGGGCACCTCCCGGAATCCCATCGACGCCGCGATTTCGCTCAGACTCGACTCATTCGACATATCAAGTAACGCTCTCTCTCTACTCTGATTCTGTTGCCCGCCAACATGGTTGACGGGGCGACCGGCGCATCCCTAGTCTACCCGGCGCTCATCGCGTCCACACCCACCTGATCGGAACGACATGACCAGGATCGCAGGCTTGCCGGCCCTCCTGTCGCAGACCGTGGACGTCGGAATCCTCGAGCGGGTGACCGCGGTAAGGGACGCGGTGTGGGGTGTTCCGCTCATCGTTCTGCTCGTGGGGACCGGCGTATATCTAACCCTGCTCCTCCGGGGCCTGCAATTCCGCAAGCTG
>JBDHBK010000308.1:0-3808 GCA_039592635.1 Gemmatimonadota bacterium | reverse complement strand
GCGTGTTCTGGGCCGCGAAACGCAGGCCGTCCGCGCTCATGGCTCGTCTCGCAGGAGGGGCATGGTCATGCAGCGGGGCCCACCGCCGCCGCGGACGAGTTCGGAGCCCGCGAATCCGAGCAGGAACCTCTCGTGGACCCCTAGTTCCACTTCACCAGACAGGAACTCCGAGCCTCGAACTACCTTCAATCCCCCCTCCTCCTGCAGGGCCTGAAGCGTGTGTTCGTTCCGGTCATAGGCCAGTACCTGTCCGGGGCCGACGGCGAAGAAGTTGCACCCGCTGGCCCACTGCTCGCGCTCCTGCATCGTTCGCCGCTCTCCTCCACACGGAATGGGAGTCAGCGGAAGTCCGAGATCATCGAGCGCATGGAACATGCTGGAGGCCTCCTGGACCCCGGCCGCCCCCTTTCGAATGCGCAGGACCGGCAGGCGCGTCGGCCCGATGAAGTATGGCGGAAAGACGCAGCACACCTCCCGGTCCAACATGGTGAAAATCATATCGAGGTGAATGGCCGCTCGATGAGCGGGCATCAGGACCACGACCAGGTCCGTGATCCCGGTGGTGCGAAACACCTCTTCGGCCAGGGCGTCGATGCCGGCGGCCGTCGTCCGCTCCGACATTCCGACCGCCAGCAAGTCCCGTCGCAGCACGTGAACGTCCCCGCCCTCGACCCGCACGTTGAGGCGTCGCTCGTGTGCCCCGTCGAACAGAATACCTGCGTTCCGGAGATCCGGGTGTGTTCGGAACAGAGTCCAGGCCAGGATTTCCTCGCTCCAACGCACCTCGTGCTTCATGGACGCCACCATGACTCGATCACCGATCACGGCAGCCGAATCGCGCGTGAAGAACAGGTTGGGAAGCGGAGGGAGGGTATAACCGGCCTCGTTGACCAGGTCCGCGAGCGCGCCGCCGGAACTGACCTCTCCCTCGATCAGCAGGCGGGTGATCTCCTCCGGAGCCGCACCCTGTGCGCGCGTGCCCAGCGAAGCGTCCGTGTTCGAGAACAGGTACTCGCGAGCCTCGGGTTCCCGGAGAACATCCGTCAGCAGATCGGACAGCTCGTGGACCCTGGCGAACCGGGACAGGATGGCTGTGAACTGGCTGTGTTCTCTCCTGGCGAACTGCAGATCCAGGATGTCGTCGAACAGATAGTCCGCACGATTGGCCGGCGTCACGACGGCGAGTTCCGGCCCCGGAGTATGACAGATGACCGACCTCAGGCGACCGATCTCGCTGTGGACGCCGATCATTCCTTCACATCCGTCGCGGCGCGAGCCTCCGTGACCAGGTAACACAGACCCTCGAGTTCGAGGGTCACATCCATCTCCCGAACCGCTACTTCAGGGGACATCCCAAGTTTGATCGGGGCGAAATTGAGGATGGCTTTCGCGCCCGCCCGCACCGCTCGATCCGCTGCCTTCTGCGCTGCCTCGACGGGCGTGGCAATGATCGCGATCGAAATCTCCAGTTCCTCGAAAGTCCTCTCCAGCTCCTTCAACGGCTGGACCGTGACACCTGCCACTTCGCGGCCGACCATCGACCGGTCCGTATCGAACGCGGCCACGACGTCGAACCCGCGCTGAGTGAAGAATCCGTAGCCCAGAAGTGCGGAGCCGATCCTGCCAACCCCCAGCACCGCGACCCGCCAGCGCCGCGTCAGGCCGAGGATCTCCTCCAGTTGAACACGGAGATCCGTCACGGCGTAACCCTGGCCCCTCTTTCCGAATGAGCCGAAGTGGCTGAGATCCTTCCTCACTTGCGCGGCCGTGGTCCCGGTCGACTCCGCGAGTTCACGGCTGGACACCACCTTCAACTCCTGGCGATCCAGGGTGCGAAGCCGTCGCAGGTAACGCGACAGGCGGCGCACGGTCGAGTCCGAAATCTTGCGTGCCATGATCTCGCTTGTGAAAGGTAGCACAAGAAGATACGAAACCGGGCGATTGTTCTCAACTCGTCAAGTTGAAGCGTCCAGCGTCTCCCGGGCTGCTTCCGTGAGCCGACTCGCGAGCTCGACGAACTGGTCCGGGGTCAGTGTCTCCGGCCGGGCCTGGGGAGAGAGCGCGCAGGCCTCCAGCACGCGGTCGACACCCGCTGCCGAAAGGCTGTACTCTGGCGCAGACCGCAGAATCCGTCCCAGTTGCTTCCGGCGTCGTGAAAACGTCACGCGCGTGAGGACACGGAGGGCGCCGAGCATTTCGTCGTTCCCCGATTCGGCGCGGGGCTCGATCACGATCAGAGCGGAGTCGACCGCCGGCACCGGACGGAACGCGCGGCGCCCGACCCGAAAGGCCACCCGCACGTCGGCCCGGGCCTGTACGCCCACGGAGAGCGCCCCGTACACCTTGTTTCCCTCCGTCGCCGCGATACGCTCCGCTACTTCTTTCTGGACGAGCAGGACCATCCTTCCGGGCAGCGGCCGCATATCGAAGAACCGGAAGATCAACGGCGACGTGATCCCATAGGGCAGGTTCGAGATCAGGAGCCCCGGGCGATCGCCGGGAAGCAGGGCCGCCAGGTCGACCTCGAGTGCGTCCGCGTGCACCACGCGAACATCCTCTCTGCCCCCGAATCGGGCCTCGAGTTCGGAAGCGAGAACGTCGTCCTTCTCCACCAGCACGAGCGTATCGACCTGGCCGACGAGCAGATCCGACAGCTCGCCGTGTCCCGGCCCAATCTCGAGCACCGAATCCCCGGATCCCGCGGCGAGTTCCGCGACAATCTTCCGTCGAATATTGCGATCGACCAGGAAATTCTGGCTCAGGGATCGCTTGGCCCGCACCATCGCCTACTTGACCACCAGCGCCGTTCGGTCATCCGCCGCGACGCCGCCAGGAGCCTCGGCCAGTTCGAACACCCGATCCAGGACTTCCTGGGCGCTGGCGCCGGACTGCTCCATGGCCATGCGTGTAAGGCCCTCATCGGACCACATGCGGTCGCTCTCCAGGCACTCGCTGATTCCGTCCGTAAACATGAGGAGCATGTTCTGCCCCTGCGTCCACTCGATTTCCTTCTGGGAATAGGCGTCGAACTCGGCGATCCCGAGAGGCGGGTTCAGGGCGTCGAGGCGCAGTACTTCCGTGGCGCTGACGCGGAACGCATGCGGATGCCCCGCATTGGCATAACGGATCTTGCCGGCCGCCGGGTCCAGGACCGCGTAGCAAAGCGTCATGTACATCTCGGTGGACTCGAGCTTCCGGACCAGTTCGTGGTGAATCCCCCTGAGAACGTCCGAGGGCTCCTCTCTCTCGCGAACCGTGATCGAAGCCGCGCTCATGGTCAGCGCCATGATGAGACCGGCGGAATACCCGTGGGAACTCACGTCGCCCAGCATCACGCCCAGACGATTGCCGGGAAGCCTGAACAGGTGATAGAAGTCGCCGCCGGCTACGTCGGCCACACCGTCGAAGTCACCGAGATCGGGCAGTAGCTTCATCTGAAGGTGGTGCGCAAGCTCCATCTCGACGAGCATGCGCTCCTGGACCAGGCTTTCACGTGTCAGGCGATGATTCTCGATCGCGGCTGCGAGGTGGGCCGCGACGGTCGCCGCCAGATTGACGTCCCCCTGAGAGAACGTGTCCCTGCCCTCTCGTCCCCGAGTCGCAAGCACCCCCAGCGGAAGAGTACTCCCGTGAAGAACCGCATGTCTCAGCGGTACGGCCAGCAGGGTGCGATCGCCCTGGTCCTTAGCCAGGCCGCGCCGCGGCCGGATCTGGGGCAGGTGCATCCGCATGGCTCGGTCGATCCACTCGCGGGCACCTTCCTCTGGATCCGCCGTGAGCTCAGTCGCCGCGGACCCGCCCGCGGCCA
>JBDHBK010000307.1:0-3525 GCA_039592635.1 Gemmatimonadota bacterium | reverse complement strand
CACCGAAGAGGTTGCCCATGCGAGACCTCCTTGCGGCTCGCCGACGATCTCAGACGGGGAGGAAGAAGAATGCCAGTCCCAGCATGACGTACACGGCCAGGAGTTGAACTCCCTCCATCCAGTGCGATTCCCCATCGAGAGAGACGAGGGCCATAACCCCGGTCGACAGGACGACGGCCACCACTTCCAGCGACGTGAAATGCAGGTCCATTGGGGCCGGTCCAATGGCGTAACTCAGGAACACCAGGAGGGGGGCGACGAACATCGCGATCTGAATGGACGAACCGACCGCGATGTTGACCGACAGGTCCATCTTGTTCTTGGCTGCCATCAGAACGGCCGTGGAGTGCTCCGCCGCATTACCCACCAGCGCCACCAGGATGACGCCGACGAACACCTGGTTCATGCCCAGGTCGTGGGCCGCCTCTTCCAGCGCGCCGACCATCAGCTCGGACATGACCCCGATTGCCGCGGCGGAGAGCAGAAGAAGCCCGAGGGCGCGCGACGCCCCCCCCCGCTGGCCGTGATCTCCATCCGCCGAACCATGGTCCATGGCGGCGCCCGTGCCGAGGTACAGGTGGGAGTGGGTGCGAAAGCTGAAAACCAGTCCCAGTACGTAGGTCGCCATCAAGACGATCGAAATGTCCAGGCTGAGGCCTCGCTCGAGCCCGGCGGCTCCCTCTCCCACCACCTGGTGGAAGATCGCCGGCAGCACCAGACCTATGGCCGCCAGCAGCAGCATCGTCGCGCCCATGCTCGCGGCCGTTCGGTTGAATCGCTGAATCGGCGGGAACTTGAGGCCGCCAACCAGAATGCTGAGGCCCAGCACGAGAAGGAGGTTCCCGATGATCGACCCGGTGAGCGATGCCTTGACCACGTCCATCAGGCCCGCCCGGAGGGCCATGATCGCGATGATCAGTTCGGCAGCGTTGCCGAACGTGGCGTTGAGGAAGCCTCCCCACCCGGCCCCCAGGTGCTCGGAAAGCCGCTCGGTCGCTCGACCCATGTAGCCGGCGAGCGGTATGATGGACACCGCCGCGGCGATGAACACGGGCGTGCCGTGGAGTCCAAACCCCCACACCATCGTGAGCGTGACCGGGACGGACAGAAGAAGTACGAGGAGGATGCGGTCTACGGACAGGACGCGACGTAGGTCCGGGGTCGGTTCGGCCACGGCTCCTCCCTGCTTCGGATCGGTGACGGAGCGTAGAGCACTCCGCAGCCTGATCCGGCGGAATCTGTCGTGAGGGCGCCTCCCGATAGTCCCGGGAGCAAAGGCGTCGTCCGGATTCGAACCGGAGTAGGGGGCTTTGCAGGCCCCTGCCTAGCCACTCGGCCACGACGCCGTGCCGGAAGTCCTTCTGGTTCCGGGGCGCGGAAACTAGCCGCTTCCCCGGCCGGTGGCCAGAGTCGAACTTCGCTTGTGCCGCCCCGTGGCAGACGCCTATACTCCGGTCCTCGCTCGCCGCTCCGCGGCGCGATTCACCGTACCGGAGATCGTAATGGCCCGGAGCCCGGCTCCGCTCGTGCGTCCCAGATTGCTCGGCCTGGCCTTCACGGCTGCTGCGATGCTGCACCTGGCTTCCTCGGCCGCCGAAGCGCAGGTGCGAGATCGGGACGCCCGGATCCCGCAGGCCGGCTCTCTTTGGATCGAGTTGTCGCCCCAGTTTTACAACTGGAACGAGCAGTTCGCGGAGAATAGCGTCGGCGTCAGCGACGGCAGTCGTGAGCCTCTGTTCTCCGACTACGACGGCAGCGTCGCCGCTCGCCTGTTCCCGGGCCTCGACCCGATGCTCGCGGTGGTGAATCGAGACGCCGATGCCCTCGGGTTCACTCCCCTGACAGGAAGTGAGCTAGACCTGGGAGATGTCGACTTCGGTTCGATCGACGTATTCGTCCGGCGAATCCCGCTGGCGCTCCAGTTCGGCATCGGTGGCTTCGCGGCCATCGAGATCCTGGCCCCACTCGTCAAGACGGAGATCGAGACGGGGTTTGTGTACGATTCCACCACAGCGAACATCCTCAGGGCTGAGACCGCGCTGGCTGACCCGAGCGCTTTCTTTTCGGAGCTGGACGCCGCGCAGGCTCAACTCCAGGCCCTCGTTGACGGCGGGACTCTCTCGCCCGAGGACCAGGCCACGGCTGTGGCTCTTCTCGCCGACACGGACGCATTCCAGGGAGCCCTGGACTCGAGGATTTCGGGACAGCAGTACCTGTTCACGTCCGGCAGTTCCGCTGGACAGGAGATGACCAGTTACTACGGCGGCTTCGAGACCGGATTCCAGTCGTTCGGGATCACGCTGCCGGGATTCGGTCTCCCCGACAACTCCACCCGATCCGACCTGAACGCCTATTTCGAGCGTGACCCGGTACTCGGGCAGCCGCTTGGCAAGGTCACCCGTGGGTGGGCGTTCTCGGAGATCGAGATCGGCGCGCGGTTCAAGCTGCTCGACACGTTCGGGTGGCCTGAAAGGCCGGAGCCCGAGGTCGAGGCCGCGGCGCTCACGGTCGAGGACGACACGACCGGCGTGGCGCAGCCGGTGGCACCGGCACCGCCCCCGGTAGACGACGAGAATCCGAACTTCGTGCCCGCGGAAGCGGAGAGACCCGAAGCCGTTACCCCTGTCGAAGCCGCCGCGCCAGATGAACAGGCACCGGTGGACCAGCCCGGGGTGAGACTCAGGACGACCGTCGGAGCCCGGTATCGATTCCCACTTTCCAACCCTGACGAGGATCCGTATCTGGATCCCGATGTCTTTCTCCAGCAACCAATCGGGACGGGCCAAGCCGATCTGCAACTCGAGCTGTTCCAGGATGTGGCGTTCGGACGACGATTCATGGCCGTTGCCGGCGTGACCTATGGTATCCAGCTCAAGGACGAACTCGTGCGGCGCGTTTCGCCTCCGGGACAGCCCTACGGGTATGCGTCGCAGAAGACCTCGGTCTCACGTGACATGGGCGACTTCCTGGAGATCGTGATCTCGCCCCGCTTCTCCCTCACCGAGGCCATGTCGCTCGCCGTCGAATACACGTTCTGGAACAAGGGAAGCGACGTGTACCAGTCGACCACGGGCGGAGTCGATGCCTCACCCCTCAATACAGAGACGTCGCAGACACGTCATATGCTGGGAATCGGGGCGTACTACAGGACTACGCGCCTGTTCGCCGCCGGCAGGGCTGGCGTGCCGATCGATCTCGCCTTCCTGTGGCAGACGGCGATCTCTGGATCCGGTGGACAGACCCCGGCACTCGGCGTGGTCACTCTCTCGATTCGGCTGCCGATTCAGCTATTCTGACAGCAGTTCCGCCGCGTGTCGCCGGGAAACCTCGCGACTCGGGTCACCACCCAGCATCCGGGCAAGTTCCTCGACCCGTTCCTCTCCGTCGAGCGTGCGTACCCGGGCCGAGGCCAATCCGTCTCGCTGGGTTTTCTCCACGTAGAGGTGCACGGACGCCCTGGAGGCGATCTGTGGGAGGTGCGTGATCGCGAACACCTGGTGATTCTCGGCCACCAGGGCCAGCCTC
>JBDHBK010000306.1:0-3533 GCA_039592635.1 Gemmatimonadota bacterium | reverse complement strand
CAGGACCGCCTCGTCCACCGCAGCGGCGACAGTGGTCTCGATCGACTCGAATACGATGCGTGGCTGTAGGGGGAAATCGGATTGGCTCTGACAGGCGAATGCGTGCGCCGTGCCGCAACTCGCGATGATGTCTGCCACCACGGCGAAACGCGCGTCGACGTTCTGCTCCACGCTTGTATCACCCGGTGCGTCGGCAGCGAACGGGTGGTTCGCACCGGCAACGATCGATGTGACGCCTGCAGCCTGGACCCTGTCCAGCACGTCCAGGTCCAGAGTGCCGGATGCCGCGGCGGCCACCAGCATGTCAGCGGAGGTGTCGAAGAACGCGTCGGCCGGAGCCGAGGTACCTGCCCCTGTCACGGCCGGCAACGTGTTTCCCTCACGGTTCAGAAGGAGGCGCTCGACCTCTTCCGCTGTGAATCCCTCTTCGTGCAGCAGGCATCCACGCGCATCCGCGATGCCCACCAGGCGGAATCCGGCCCGCGCCATGTACAGGGCCGCGGCCCCGCCTACTGAGCCGAAGCCCTGGAGAAGCACGCGGGTATCGGAGGGCGCGCGTCCCTGGTGGTGCAGCAGCCTGACGGCGGACTGCGTCACGCTGTATCCGGTCACGAGGGCGAAGACCCGCGCCTCCTTGCCAGCCAGTCCATACTCCGGCGGGACTGGCTGGTCGAGCCCGATGTGCATCAGTTCCGAGCGACGCCCGAGCGCCTCGCCGTCCAACCCGAAATGTCCCCGGAGCACACCGATCTGCGGATGCGCGATTCCGATCTCACGGCACAGGGGGACGACTTCCGCGATCTCGCTCACGTTCAGGTCGCCCGCCGTACCGTACCTGCCGAGGAGTTCGGACTGGATTGCCTGGAACCAGCGGGTGAGGACTTCTTTCTTCCTGGGATCGGCCGGGTCGAAATCGATCCCCGACTTGGCGCCGCCGATCGGTGGACCGGCGAAGGCGAACTTCAGCTCCATGGCCTTGGCCAGGAACGTCACCTCGTCGCGGGTCAGACCTACCCGCATACGCGTGCCGCCGCCCGCGGCCCCACCCTTGAGGCTGTTGATGACGAGCCAGCCCCGGGCGGTCGTCTCTCGATCGTTCCATTCGAAAACGATCTCGGGCGCCGCCCGGAAGTACCCCTCGTAGGCCTGCCAGACTTCTCCGGCTTTCGCGTCAGATCCCGCCATTCAGTGGCCCGGACTGCGCGGGCTGCGGATCAGCCTTCGACCGCTTCCCACTCGTTGTTGGATCGATCAAGATCCGGATAGTTACCGTCCGCGTCGATCGTGACCTTCGTCAGCTCTCCGGACGTGGGAACCGCGTTGGTCGTGCTACGCGTACCGGCCCACACGGAAGCTGGCCACACGACCGTCTCGGTGGAACCGTCAGCGTACTCGAGCGTCAGATCCACCGGCATGACTCCGCTGGACAGGTTCGACACCGACACCTCGGCGGAACCGGTCCCGGGCACGACCCCGTCAATGGCCTGGTCCAGGGTCGCTTCGCCGTAGAACCACGGCTGCCAGAACCAGTCCATGTTCGTGCCAGCCGCCTCGGAGAACATCGCGAAGAAGTCCCAGGGCATCGGATGCTTGAAAGCCCAGGTCGCCGCATAGTCCTTGTAGAAGGCGTCGAACTTCTCCTGGCCGATCATGTGTCGCAGGGTATGCAGCATCATGCCGGGCTTGCCATACGCGGCCATGCCTGCGCCGAAGTCGTGCTCGGCGTGGTCCATGTGGCCCATGATGGGTTCCTGCATCTCCATCTGCACGACCATCTGGTAGCCACGATCGTCGCCCGGCCGACTCACCGGCGTCTCGTAGTAGTCCGCCATGGAGAGTGCCGTATTGAACGTGGTCAGACCTTCGTCCATCCACGCGTAGGCCATCTCCTTCGTGCCCACGATCATGGGCATCCAGAAGTGGCTGAGCTCGTGGGTGACCACGCCGTTCAGCCCCCGGCCCTCGGCCTGGTGCGTGATGAACGTGATCATCGGGTATTCCATCCCGCTCACCTCGGGCGGCCCCATGGCGGCGGTGGCCTGCGGATAGGGATACGGGAGGATGTAGTCGGAGAAGAACTCGATCGCGTGCTTCGCGTACTCGGTGGCCGGCTCCCAATGAGGCATGTCGGGGTCATACACGTTCTGGATCAGCACCCTGCCCTGCTCGTGTCCCGTCTCAGCTCCTGTCACGTGCCACACGTACGTGCCGCCGGCGGCGAACGCGAAGTCGCGGACCATCTCCGCCTCGAGCGTCCACGTGTGCCAGCCATCGTCCGACGGAAGCGTGGCCCTGCCGGCCTCCCGGTCCTCGACGCTCACCACCTTGACCACCGTGTCGAGCGCGGGGGCTGAGGCCAGCGTGCCGACGGCCTCGGGATGAAGAACTGCCTCTGGATTGCTGAGCATGCCGGTCCCCACGACGAGCCACCCCTCGGGAACGGTGACGTCCACCGTGAAGTCGCCGTAGTCCGAGTAGAACTCGCCGTTGCCCAGGTAGGGCGACTGGTCCTGACCGAACACGTCGTCGAACGCCGCCACCTGCGGGTACCACTGCGCAAGCTGGAAGATCTCGTTGTTCAGGTGTCCCATGCGCATGCCGCCGCTGCCCAGCACGGTGAACGACCAGTCGACCTCGAGCTCGACGACTCCGCCCGGCTCGAGGGGCTCCGGAAGTGAGACCGCAGCGATCGTTCCCATGACGCGGTAGCCCGGATCCTGGCGACCGCGCGGCTGCTGGCCGAAGAACATTTGCGGCGGCAGTTCCTCGAGTTCCACCCCGTTCGCGGCTACCCGGCTGAGCGGCATCCCACCGCTGAGAGACACCGTCCGGCCACGTGGCGAACCCTCGGCGTAGAGGTTCTGGTACAGGTGAAGCACGATTACCGGCCGCTCGTGCGGCGTGTCGTTCCGAATCGTGATGGTCTCGCTGCCGGTAAGGAGGGCCGTCTCCGGCTCGATCTTCACGTCGATGTCGTAGTCCACCCACTGCTGCCAGTACTCGGCGCCGGGCCTGCCATCCGGTGTTCGCGTGCCCGCTTCGAGAGCGGCCAGGTAGCCGCTCGGTGGCTCGACCGGGTTGAAGACCGGATAGTCGACGACCAGGCCACTCCCGTCCGCCGGGTTCGCGTCCTGGGCGGTCGCGCCGGTCGCGATCGCGGTCATCCCTATGGCCAGCACCATGATCACCCGACACCACATTCTCATCATATTCCGCCTCCCCATGGTCCTCTACCTCCGTACAATTGAATCGCTGACGCGAGGTCTCTCCGCGTCAGTAACAGGTATCCACCCTGTCCCGCTGTGTTCGGGACGGCAACCTACTCCGGTGTCTCGAAGTCCGTCCAGTTTACCAGAGGCAGCAACTGGTGCTTGCCTTCGTGCCTCCAGTCCGCCGGAGGCCACGCCATCGAACCGAATGGCGCGATCCGGCTAACGCTCAATCGAGCCGCGATCCCTGTGAGTTTCTGCAACTCCTCCGTACCGCAGTAGCCCACCGTCTGGATCCGTCCCTGCAGTGGCAGCCGCACCTCT
>JBDHBK010000305.1:0-3547 GCA_039592635.1 Gemmatimonadota bacterium | reverse complement strand
CGAGCTGGGCCTCATTCAGTTCCTGGCGCGCACCCCCCAGGCCGCCAGGATCGAGGTGTCCTGAATCGAGCCGGAGGAGTCGGTTATGGAGGCCGTGGAGAAGGGGGATCCGTGGAACTCGTGGATCTTCCGGCTGCGGACGAGCGGATCGATGGGAGGCGAGGAACGCACGAACGACTACTCCATCTCCGGGTCCATCTCGGCGAACCGCACTACCGAGGATCTCAAGACCGAGATCTGGACCTACGGTCGTTACGCCGAGAGTTCGTTCGAGCTCAGTGACGGCACGACGACCAACTCGCTGCGGCGGGACTATGGGGCATCGGTTCTCCAGGTGTGGAGCCTTGGGAATCACTGGTCGGCTGGCGGAGAGTTGAACGGCGGACATTCATTGTATGGGAACTACGATCTCCGCTTCTGGGTCGCGCCAGCTCTCGAGTTCAGCGTTTGGCCCTACGTGGAGTCCACCCGGAGACAACTCACGTTCCTGTACGCGGTCGGGGTCCAGTACGCAGACTACGTTGAGCTCACGATCTTCCAGAAGGAGGAGGAGACCCGGCCGGCGCACAGTCTGTTCGCGGGCCTGTCGATGGACCAGCCCTGGGGCGACGCGACAGTGGGACTCGAAGCGTTCCAGTATCTGGACGACCTGGAGAAGCATCGGATTGAGTTGTTCGGGTTCCTCAGCGTGCGGCTTTTTCGGGGGCTGGACTTCAACGTGAGTGGCCGGTTCGCCCGGGTGAAAGACCAGATCAACCTTCGTGCGGGCGAGGCCACGGACGAGGAAATCCTGCTGCGCCAGCGGGAGCTCGGTACCGATTTCCGGTACGGCTTTTCCTTTGGTCTCAGCTACCGGTTCGGGTCCATCTACAACAACGCGGTGAATCCGCGCTTCGAGGCACTCGACTGACGGTCGCTCCGCGCCGGCAACGGTCGGCGCGCGGCCGCTGTCGAAGGAGTGGCGACGGACCGTTTTCGGGCCATTCTTTCCCGAACCCGATGGGTCGGTCAGGCTCAACTGCCGGCAGCGGCTCGAGGCCGGATCCAATCCCCTGGAGGCGACGAATGCCGAATCGCTCGATGCTGGTTCCAAAGCTCTTCCTGGTCCTCGGCACGGCAGCGTGCGGTGGGGGCGAGGACACCCCCCCTCCGGTCGAAGCCGTCACGCGGGACAGTGTCGGCGTCCAGATTGTCGAGAGCGCGGTACCTGTGTGGAACGACGAATCCGGCTGGCGCCTCGGTGACGCGCCGCTCCTGGACATCGGACGGCTCGACGGCCCCGAAGAGACGCAGTTCTTCCAGGTCAGCGCGGGCACCCGCCTTTCGGACGGGAGCTTCGTACTCGGAAGCTTCGGAAGCCACGACCTGCGCCGGTTCATGGCCGACGGCCGGCATCTGTGGACGGTGGGCCGTGAGGGCGAGGGTCCGGGAGAGTTCGCGGGCCTCACCGAGGTCGTCGCCGGCGCCGGCGACACCATCCTCACGTACGACTTCCGGCAGCGGCGATTCTCCAGGTTCGCGCCGGACGGCACCTTCATCGACTCCCGTCCTCTCGATGGACCCAGCGAGTCCGGGTTCGGTTTCGTCGAGACGCTCATGCCCGACGGGAGCGCGGTGTTCACGTGGAGAGAATTCGATCGAGACGGCGGGCCACCCTCGGAGGGAGAGGTCAGCCGCGACACGATCAACATTCACGTGTTCGACCCCGGACGCGAGGGTTCTGTCGAGCTCGGCACGTTCCCCGGAACGGAGACCGTCGTGCTGCAATCCGGCGAGACGGAAGGCGGCTTCACGATCGCGATCGGACCAACCCCCTTCGCGAGATCCACCCAGGTCGCCGGCGGGACGTCTGGTGTCTGGCTGGGAGACTCGGACCGTTTCGAAATCTGGCGCTATGGCGGGGCCGGCAGCCTCGAGGCGATCGTGCGGCGCGCCTGGGATCCGGTCGTCGTGGATGACGCCCTGATCCAGAGAGCGATCGACGAAGAACTTGAGGACGCGGAAGACGACGACCGGCGTCGCTTTGTCCGGAGGCGGTGGGAGAGCGTTCCGACCCCGGAGACGCTACCGGCTTTCGAGAGCATCCGGATCGATCGAAGTGGCAACGCATGGGTGCAGCAGTTCGAAATCCCGGGCGTCCCGGAGCGCACCTGGTCGGTGTTCGACGCCGCTGGCAGGTGGCTTGGAGATGTGGTCTTCCCGGACCGATTCAGTCCGCTGGAGATCGGGGACGATTACGTGCTGGGCCGGTTCGGCGACGAGCTCGACGTCGAGCACATCCAGATCTGGGAGCTGCAGAAGCCGGCAGGCTGAAGGGTCCGACCGGCCAATCGGCCGCCTACTTCGCCAGCGCTTCCCAGTCGACGGGCCTATCCAGCCTGGGCAAGGGCGAGCCACCCATAACCTCGACGTACTTCTGCGCCGCGCCGGTGTTGAACACGACCACGCGCTCGTCCGGATCGATGGCCCTCTCGTCCACGAGCGCTTCCAGAACTCCCAGGCAAGCGCCCGCTTCGGGTGCGAACGCGATCCCTTCGAGCTCCGCGCCTTTGCGAGCCCAATCCAGCAGCGAATCCTCGGGACACGAGCGGGCCTGGCCGCCTGACTCGTTGACCGCATCGATGATCATGAAGTCTCCCACCGCAGACGGAACACGCAGGCCGCTGGCGGACGTAGCAGGGTTCGGAAACGGCTCCGCGAAGCGTTTCCCGTTCTGCCACGCGGTGCTGATCGGAGCACACCCGTCGGCCTGACACGACACCATGCGAGGCCTCCGCTCGTCCACAAGCCATCCCATCTCATCGAGTTCGCCGAACGCCTTCCACATTCCGATCAGGCCTGTCCCGCCACCGGTCGGGTACATGATCACGTCCGGCAGCGACCATCCGAACTGCTCGGCCAACTCGAGGCCCATGGTCTTCTTGCCTTCGATCCGATACGGTTCCTTCAGCGTCGACAGATCGAACCAGCCCATGTGCGGGGTGCCCTCCCGCACCACGGCCCCGCAATCCGTGATCAGGCCATCGAGCAGAAACGCGCGGGCCCCGCAATAGGCCGCCTCGTACTGGTTCACGATCGGGGTATCCGCCGGCATGAACACGAAGGCCTCCATCCCCACCCGCGCCGCGTACGCCGCCATCGCGCCACCGGCGTTGCCGGCCGTCGGAATCGCCACGCGCCGCACGCCCAGCTCGTTCGCACGGCTGATGGCCATGGAGAGACCACGACTCTTGAAGGAACCCGTCGGAAGCTGCGACTCGTCTTTCACCCACAGGTCCGTCAGGCCGAGCGCGGCGCCTAGACGTTCGCAGCGAAGCAGCGGCGACATGCCCTCGCCAAGCGAAGCGATCCTCGTGGCATCGGAGACTGGAAGAAGCTCCCGATAGCGCCACATCGTGGGCTCCCGTCCAGCCACTTCCTCCTTCGACATCGTGGCCCGGACGTCGTCCAGGTCATAGCGCACCCACAGCGGCCGGCCCTCGTGGACTGTCTGCAGGACGTCGTGTGGAAGCCGCGTCCCGTCGATCGCCGCCTCGAGGTGGGTGAC
>JBDHBK010000304.1:0-3556 GCA_039592635.1 Gemmatimonadota bacterium | reverse complement strand
CGCTTCAGAGACGTGACGATGGGCATGCCATGGACCACATCGCCGATCGCGCTGAGCAGCACGACGGCGATCGAGCGTGGCGCTTCTGGCATGGTCGATCCGCCTCTCGCAAGTGGTATGGAGCCTTATGCCCGTTCGGCGGTACATTACGACGAAGCCGATTTCGGGCAAGACACACGATACCGAACCGGGGCCATGCGAATCCTCAGCCGATACGTACTGAAGCAGCATATCGCGCCGTTCACTTTCGCGTTGACGGCGCTGACCCTTCTGATGCTGCTCGATCAGCTGGCCAGGCAGTTCCACAGGCTGGTGGGCAAGGGCCTCGGGCCGAAGGTGATCGCCGAGGTGTTCTTCTACTCGATCCCGTTCATCGTGGCGGTGATCGTCCCCATGGCCGTCCTCGTAGCCGTCCTGTACGCGTTCAACCGGCTGGCCGCGGACAACGAGATCTCGGCCATGAAAGCCAGCGGGATCAGCCTGGCCCGCATCGCGGCGCCCGTCGTGGTCGCCGCGACCCTGGTGGCCGGCGGAATGGTGTGGTTCAACGACACGGTGCTCCCGGAGGCCAACCACAAGCTGGCCAGCCTTCGTGTCAGTATCACTCGAAAGCAGCCGACGTTCGCTCTGCAGGCGCGTCGCGTAAACGAGGTGGTCCCGCGCCGGTTGTTCATCCAGGCGGCCCACATGGACGACGCATCGAGCCGGCTGGACAACGTCATGATCTGGGACGAGAGGGACGTCGACCGGTCGCGCACCATTTACGCCGACAGCGGGTTCATGGCGTTCAACGAAATACAGACGGACCTCTACCTGACGCTGTACGACGGCAAGGTGCAGGAAACAAGGGATGCGTCACCGGCGGTGTTTCGCGAGGTGTGGTTCGAGAAGAACGAGATCCGGATCGCGGAGGTCGGCAACGAGCTCAGCCGGGATCAGAACAACTTCCGCAGCGATCGAGAGATGCCGGTCGATTCGATGCTCGTGCAGGTACGGGAGGCCGAAGTGGCGGCGGCACAGGTGGAAGAAGTGAGCCTCGCCATGGCCATGGCCGCGACGTCCCGGCGGCTCGGCGGCCTGGCGCCCCCCGAGGAAGAGATCGCTCCCACGGACACGGCGGGGGTCGTGGCCGAGGCATGGAAGACCGGGCGACGTCTCGAGGTCCCGTCGTCCGCGTACAATTCGTTTCGAGCCAACGCCATCCAGCTCTCCAGGCACCGTGAGCGCGCGAACCGCTTCGAGGTGGAGATCTGGAAGAAGTTCACCATTCCCGCCGCCTGCATCGTGTTCGTGCTCATCGGCGTGCCCATCGCCGTCCGATACCGAAGGGGGGGTGTCGGCCTGGTGGTAGGGGTGAGCCTGGGCGTGTTCTGCCTGTACTACGTGGCCCTCATCGGAGGCGAGAAGCTTGCGGATCGACAGTTTCTCTCGCCGGCGCTGGCCATGTGGAGCCCCAATATCCTGTTCGGACTCATAGGAGTCGCCGGCTTCTTCCAGGCCAGGAGGGCCGGCGGGTGAAGATCCTCGATCGATACATCGTCGGCCAGTTCCTGAAGATCTTCCTGATCTGCGTGCTCGGCGTGCCGTTTCTGTTCCAGGTCATCGACCTGACGGACCGTCTCGACAACTTCCTTTCCGACGGGGTGGGACAGTCGCAGGTCATCGCGTTCTACTTCTATCAGCTTCCGTACCAGATGATGCTGGCCTTTCCGATCGCCTGTCTGCTGGCGGCGGTGTTCACGGTCTCGCGGATGACCCGCCACTTCGAGGTCACCGCGGCCAAGGCGGGCGGCATCAGCTTCTATCGACTCGTGGCCCCGATGCTGGTCCTCGGGATGGGAATCAGCCTCCTGGCCCTTTCCCTCTCGGATCTGGTCCCCGAGGCCAACCGGCGGGCGGCCGAGGCCATCGACAACGACGAGGAGAGGCAGTTCGATGTCCGTCTGAATTTCGTCTACCGGGGAGACGAAGGGCGCTACTACTTCGTACGTCGGCTCGATGCCGCTGCGGGCACCATGAAGTACATCAAGATCGATCGTGAGGGAACGGGCCACGAGTACCCGACCTACTCCGTCAGCGCCCCCGACGCGCGCTGGGACACGACCGAGGCCCGCTGGGTGATCGAGAACGGGCACCTGCGCTACACTCCAGAGCGCGACCAGGTGATCGACGTCGCGTTCGACGAGTTGTGGCAGGCACCGTTCCGCGAGACGCCGTATGACCTGCTGGCCAAGGCCAAGGCGCCCGAGGAGATGAACTACGCCGAGCTGGGGCGGTTCATCGAGGCGCTGGAGCGCTCGGGCGAGAACCCGAAGAAGGAAATGGTGCAGCAGGCGCTGAAGATCGCCTTCCCGTTCACCTGCTTCATCATCGTGCTGTTCGGGGCACCGCTCGCCAACTCCACGCGGCGAGGAGGAGCCGCCCTGTCGATCGGGCTGGCGCTGGCCACCACCATCATCTTCCTCACCCTGATCCGGGTGGGAGAGGCGCTGGGGGCAGCGGGCGTACTTCCTCCCGTGGCGGCGGCCTGGTTCCCCAACGGGATCTTCTTCTTCGCCGGACTGGGGCTGATGTCGAAGGTGAAGACCTAGCCCAGCGCTCCCGCGATCACGTCGCGCACGCGCTCCTGCGCGGCAGGCGCGATCGCCGGCCAGATCGGAAGACTCAGCACTTCATCTGCCAGGAGTTCGGCCACCGGCATCGAGATCTCCCGCTCCGCGTACACCGGCAGCCTGTGACACGGGATCGGGTAGTAGATCATGCTCCCGATCGATGCCGCACCGAGGGCGGCCTGGACCGCGTCCCGGCGCCCACCGGTCACCCGGATCGTGTACTGGTGAAACACGTGTCCGGGAACGACTTCCGGCGTGATGACTCCCTCCACACCCTCGAACAGCCCGTTGTAGCGACTGGCCGCTGCCCGACGCCCGTCGTTGTTGGCGTCGATGTGGGGGAGCTTCACCCGCAGGAGCGCGGCCTGAAGAGCGTCCAGCCTCGAGTTGTAGCCCAGGGTCTCGTTCTCGTACCGGCGCGCGGAGCCGTGATCCCGAAGCCGCCGGGCGCGGTCCGCTACGCCATCGTCGCTCGTGATGAGCAACCCGCCGTCCCCGAACCCCCCCAGGTTCTTGGTCGGATAGAACGAGAACGCGCCCGCGTGTCCGACGCTTCCCGTCTGCAGGCCGGAGTAGCTCGTGTCCGGCCCGAAGCGGGCGCCGAACGACTGGGCACTGTCCTCGATCACCGCCAGGTCGTGACGCGACGCGATGTCAGAGAGCGCATCCATGTCCGCGGGACGGCCGAAGAGGTGGACCGGCATCAGGGCTCGCGTGCGAGGCGTGATCGCGTCCTCGACGCGCTGGGGATCAATGTTGAACGAGAAGGGATCCACGTCCGCGAACACCTCGCTCGCCCCCAGGATGCCAATCGACTCGGGAGACGCGAAGAACGTGAAGGGCGAGGTGATGACCTCGTCGCCCGGCTCCACGCCCAGCGCCCGCAGTCCGATGACGAGGGCGTCCGTGCCGGAGTTGAGCGCTACCGCGTGTTCCACTCCGAG
>JBDHBK010000303.1:0-3571 GCA_039592635.1 Gemmatimonadota bacterium | reverse complement strand
GGCCAGCCAGGCGTCGCCTTTCCGCTGCGCCTTCACGACGGCTGCGGCATGCACGCCGGTCGCCGTTCGAAAAGCATCGGCGCCGACGATGGGCGCGCTGTGCGGGATCGGGATCCCGACGGCACTCGAGACGGCTTCCACGTATTCCGGCAGGTGACTCAGGTCATCATCGCGCCACCCGAGCAGCTTGAGGTTCACGAGCAGCTGTTCCATGGGCGTGTTGCCGACCCGCTCACCGACTCCCAGCCCTGTCCCGTGCACACGCGTGGCTCCCGCTTCCAGGGCCGCGAGGGTATTCGCGAGCGATAGCCCCCGGTCCCGGTGGCCGTGCCAGTCGATTCCGACTTCGCCCTCCACGCCCAGGTCTTGCAACAGCCGGCCGACCCAATGGACCAGATGGGTCACGGCGCTGGGAACCGCCGCGCCCACCGTGTCGCACAGACAGAGGCGGCGCGCTCCGGCTTCCACCGCCGCCGTCATGAGCGGCCGCAGGTCGTCGGGGGATGCCCGTACCGTGTCCTCCGTCACGTACATCACCCGCAGTCCTTCTCGCACTCCGAATGCGACCGAGTCTCGCGTGCACTTCAGGAGGAACTCGAGGTCCCACTCTTCGGCGTACTGTCGAATCGGACTGCTCCCGATGAACACGCAGGCTTCGATCGGAACGCCCGTCCGCTGAGTCACTTCCACGATCGGCCTGATGTCGACCTCCAGCGTGCGCGCCGCGCAGTTCGCCTGGATGCTCAGGCCGCCAGAGGAGATCTCGCGACACAGGCGCTCCACGGCCTCCCTTTGTCGCGGTCCGGCTCCCGGAAGCCCTACATCGGCCGTCTCGATGCCAAGGCTGTCCATGAGGTGGAGGATGCGGATCTTCTGATCCAGCGGAGGGTCGACGACGGAAGGGCTCTGCAGACCGTCGCGAAGCGTCTCGTCGTCGAGCATGGCCGCCGCGGGTCGCGGCAGATCCAGGCGATCCGGATTCGACCAGTCGTAGATTAATTGGCCTTCCGAGGGAACCTTCACTGATGCCTCCGTGTCCATCAATCCGACCCCGCCGCTTCCCCCGGATGAGGAGACCGGCGTGTGTATACGACTCGGAACTGCAGGAGCTCGACGAGCGCACAGTCTTCGCATCCCTCCGAGAGATCCGCGGGGCCGAGCGGGTCCATGCATACCTCGTATCCGAGCCGGGAGTAGAGATCGACCGCCTCCTTGGCGCGTGCCCCATCCGCGATGAACCGGCGCTCCCAGCCCGCCGCGATCCGAGCCGGATCACCTTCCAGTCGCGGTCCGAACCGTTCAGCGCCCCGGTCGCTCACGCCGGTTCCCCGGCCGGTGTCTTCCGCGCTTCCTTCTCGTCTCCGTTCCTCTTCTCGACCTGCTGAAGTCCGAGGAGGGCCGCTCCCAGCGCGGGGATGAACTGGACCAGGTCTCCTTCCGGAACGTTGACTTCGGCTTTGAGCTGCTCTCGAACGACGCCCACCATCCGCTCGAACCGCAGAATGCCACCGATCAGCGTGAACTCCGGCTCCATCCGGACGCGCTTCATGAGCTGAACGGAGCGGCCGACGAGCGACACTACGGCGCCGTGCATGATGTCCGCCGGCGCCGTCCCCTGCGAGAGGTGGTTGATCACCTCCGACTCGGCGAAGACCGCGCACACCCCAGAGATCGGGACGGGCTCCTTGGAAGTAGCCACGAGCGGCCCGATCTCCGCGGTCGAGTAGCCCATGTAACGGGCCGTCTTCTCCAGGAACGCGCCGGTGCCTGCCGCGCACTTGTCGTTCAGGCGAAACGACTTGACCTTTGCCAGGTCGTCCAGCCGGCTGGCCTTCATCGTCTGACCGCCAACGTCCAACACGGTGCGCGTGGCGGGGAACAGGAATATTGCACCTCGAGCGGCTGCCGTGAGGTCCGTGACTTTCACGTCACCGATCGTCGTCTGGTGGCGGCCGAATCCTGTAGTGACGACGTACCGCACGTCGTCAGGTGCCACGCCGGAGTCTGCGAGCGCCCCCTCAAGGCATCGAGCGGCGACTTCGGCCAGCTTGAAGCCCGTGGCCTCCATCGATCGGCCCGTGATACGTCGCTCTTCGTCCAGGACGAGAGCCTTGGTGTACGTTGAGCCGACGTCGATTCCGGCCGTGAAGCTCATCGCGCGTCCTTCCTGCTCATCGAAGGGAGACGACCTGCCAGGATGTGGTCAAGCGCGAACAGGGCTGCACCGAGCGCTCCCATGTAATGGGATTCCTCGCTCACGTTCACAGTCAGTCCAAGGCGCTCGTTGAGCGTCTCGATCATGGCCACGTTCCGGGCGACTCCTCCGGTGAAGGTGACCTCCGAGTTGATCCCGACCCGACGCAGAAGACCGGCGGATCGACCGGCGATCGACTGGTGCACGCCCATGAGTATGTCCTCGATCTTCTTGCCCTTTCCGAGCCAGGAAAGCACCTCGGACTCCGCGAACACGGTGCACGTGGTGCTGATCTTCACCGGTCGCTGCCCGCGCAGCGCGGTCGGCCCGAGCTGGTCGATGGGGATTTCCAGGGCACTTGACGCGGCCCCTAGAAAGCGGCCCGTTCCCGCGGCACACTTGTCGTTCATACAGAAGTCGAGGATCTCTCCGCTCGGGGAGACGCTGATCGCCTTCGTGTCCTGCCCGCCCATGTCCACGACGGTGCGCGTGTCCGGGAACATCCGGACGGCTCCGCGCCCGTGGCAGCTTATCTCGGTCACCTGCGTGTTGCCGAACGTGACTTTGTAGCGGCCGTATCCCGTTCCGACGACGAACTCGATCTCCTCTTCCCGAAGGTCGCCATCTCCCAGCGCCTCCTGGAAAGCCGTCTCGGCAGCCCGGATCACGTTGGCACCCGTCTCGGTCAGCGCTCGGGCCACGATGACGCCCTGCTCGTCGACGATCACGGCCTTGGTCTGGGTGGATCCGACGTCTACGCCTGCCGCGTAGGCCATTCTCAGTCCTCCGTGTGAGTCACACCGCTCCGGGCGTCCGCTGCCTTCGCGACGCCAGGCCCTCGAAGAACGCGTCCACACGGTTCTTGAGCTGCGCTTCGGAGACGACCCGCCGATCCATCATGTCGGACTCGATGAAAAGCGTTGCCACGTCTCGAGCCTCGAGGAGGGCACGCCGACTGTCCGCGAGTCCGGTGGACACCGTGCGGCAGCTCTTGATCGGATGATATACGACCCCGTCCGCGGAGTAGTCGGCGATCATCTCGAGCAGGATGTCCGTTTGAAAGAACATGCTGTCCATTGCGTCCCGGACGCTGATGAGAACGCCTTCCGCCAGGCTCTCGACCGGGTGCTCGAGGTCGTACTGGAAGCCGACGTTCGAGCCTCCCGAGGCGAACCACAGGTAGGTCGAGTTCACGAACGTGCCCCCGAGCTCGGTGAACAGCTCGTTGAAGCGCCGGAAGATTGGATAACACGGGACGCCCACGAAGATCAGGCGGTAGAGCTCCTCAGTAAGAGTGCCGATCCCCCGCGCGGCCTTGTACTCCATTTCGGCGACGAGCTCGTCGAAGAAGGACGCTCCCTCCGGCGTGCCGCGCAG
>JBDHBK010000302.1:0-3576 GCA_039592635.1 Gemmatimonadota bacterium | reverse complement strand
CGCACTCCTGCCAGGGTTCGCACGTTCTCGACTCGCGCGCGTTTCAGTCCCGATACGGATCGAACACGTTCGCTCCCGCCATCACGACCACGAGCGGCCGGAGGGTGTGGAGGACCTCGATCGTGCCGCCCTGCGCCGCCAGCACCTCGGGCAGCCGTCGGTAGACGTGCGGGCTCTCGTCCAGCCCGCCGCCGCGCAGAATGAGGATAGGGCTTCAATCCACCCGGTGATCTATTGGTCTGGTTCTCCCGTTAGCGCCGTGTACTCGACCCGAGCCGAGTCCCATTGGACACGCCACGGCGGGTCCGCCTCCTCGCGCAACGCCAGGTAGTGCTCGTAGGCGTCGATAGCCGCCGTCGTGTCCGAGAGCGCGGCGTGGAGCCGGGCTTCCTCCAGCAGGCAATCGATCCCAAAACCCTGGTGGAACCAGACGTACCAGGGATGGGTCGGGAATCCCCGCGTGGCAGCCTCCAGTGCCAACTCCGTTTCTCCGGCTTCGCGTAGCCACCGGGCGAGCAGGAGGTTCTCGAGACCGGCCGTATGATCATGGTCAGCCTCCCCCATTATCGCCGGGTACATGCTGATCGGGCCAAGCCGTATGATGGAGTCCGCATGTGCGAGTGCCACTCCCGGGTCACGGCCCGCCGTCTTCTCCAGCGCGACGGCAAGGAGGGCGGCGCAGGGAGCGTAATAGGCCGGCAGCGGCACCCCCGTGCGAAGGTACTCGATCGCCTGGCGGACGCCCGTCGTGTCGCCCTGCGAGGTTCGCCACAGAGAGCTCCAGCAGTGTGCGACGGCAACCTCGGTCGCCGGGGGCGACGGTGTCGAGTCTCCCCGAGCGATCCGGTCCAGCGTATGTGCTGCAGCGATGGAAAGCGAGTCCGGCGGAGCCGTGTACAGCGCGTCTCGAACGCGATACGCGGCTTGTGAGATTGGGGGCCACTGGGCGTACCGAGCCGCTCGGCGGGCCTCCCATTCCTCGTACCAACCCCAGGTCTTCGCCTCCGATTTGTTCCCATTCTGCCGGGTCGCAGCCCTGGCCTCATCGAGACCGTCGCCGATGAGAATACCCCCCGTAGCGATCCCGAACGGGTAGCAGCCTTCGCGCTCGCCCTGGAGGATTCGCCCGATCTCGGTGGTGTCGCCCAGGAAGAGCAGACTGAGTCCGTAAATCGTCGAGGCGGGACAGTAAGCTGGCCCCACCGTATCCAGGAGGTCGATTAGCTGACGAAGGCTGGCAGTGTCCCGGTCGAGCACGGCAATCAGCGCGCGATTCATCAGAGGCGAGGCTGCCGCCGAGTCGAGCTCGATGGCTCGGTCGAGGACCTCACGCGCCCTATCCCTCCACTCGGGTATCGAGGCATTCGCACCCCGCTTTAACAACCATGCCCCGAGCTCTTCCAAGGCCCCCCTGTCCCCAGGGTCCTCCCGCACGATCTCCGTCCACACTTCGATCCTCTGGGCCATGTTCTCGTGCAGCCCCATCCGCCACCCACCGAGCGCCTCGAGGTGCGACCGGTCCCTGGAACTCAGCTGATCGCGCCGATCCCAAGCGAAGTGGAAAGCGGCAGTGTCTGTCTCTGCCCACGCGAATTTCATCACGGCGGCGAGGACGAACGTGGTGTCGAGCTCCAGCGCTCGGTCAAAGTGACGTTCCGCCGAAGAGTCCCCCCTGCGATTGGCCTCGAGGCCCTTGAGGTACTCCTGGACCGCCTCCTGCGGGTGCTCCGTGAGCACGGGGAGCCGGTGAGCCGTCTCGCCCAGCTCCCCCGCGAGCAGAGTGATGATCAGATTCTCGGCGAGAGCCAGCCACTGATCGTAGGGTCCCCGCACTTCTCCCGTGGACCGGACTTCACCTCCAGGCACGCCTACGATGGAGGCGTGCATGACCATATTCGTCTCATCGCCAACGATCGACCCGCGGACGACGCGAGCCGAACCGACCATGCGAGCGAGCTCGAACGCGGCTTCTTGGGGCAGAGGGGCCTCCTTCGTGCCGCCCATTCGCTCCCACAGGCCGAACACGGTTCCGTAGTCGCTCGATCGCGGCCCGAACTCGCCGTTCAGCTTGATCGAGAACAACTGGGGGATGTCTCCCGAAAGGTGCTCGAGATCCGGACTGCCCGTAGCGAGGCTGAACGGCAGAACCGCGAACAATTCTGGGTCGAGACCGGATTCCTCGCCCCGCCACTGGATCTGCCGCGCCCCCCACACGGTGGCGAGTACGAGGCCTGCCGCAACACCGGCAATGGCGGCCCGGTTCAAGCCTCGCCGCGGCCGTTTCGCCCCGGCGTCCACCGGGCGGCCTTCCGCTGCGGCCTTCAGCGCTTCGGCGAACTCTCCTGCTGTCGGGTACCGGTCGGCCGCCGCCGCGGCCATCGCCCGCGCGACGACTGTCTCCAGGTCCTGCGGGACAGTCTTCCTGCGCACCTGCAGCTCCGGAGCGGTCTCCACTGCCTTGCGCGCGAGGATCGCCTGCGGCGTCGGTCCATCGAACGGCGGATCTCCCGCCAGCATCTCGTACAGCACGCAACCGAGCGCATAAACATCCGAGCGACCATCCACATTCCCGCCGGCCGCCTGCTCGGGACTCATGTACTTCGGTGTCCCCACGGCCAACCCGGTTGCCGTAGCATCTGCCTCGCTTGCCGCACCCAGTGCCCGCGCCACCCCGAAGTCCGCGATCCGGGCGTGCTTCTCGGCGAGGAGAATGTTGCCCGGCTTGATGTCCCGGTGGACGACCCCCTGTCGGTGCGCGTAGTCGAGTCCGTCCGCTACCTCGCCGGCGATGCCCAGCGCCCGGTCGATCGGTAGCTGCCCCTCGCGTTCCAGCCTATCGCGGAGGGACTCACCCTCCACGTACGGCATGACGTAATAGGGAAGACCGTCGGCCTCACCGGAGTCGATGAGAGCCAGAATGTGAGGATGCTCGAGCTTTGCGGCGATCTGAATCTCGCGCAGGAACCGGTCGCTGCCGATCGTGGCCGCAAGCTCCGGATGCAGGACCTTAATGGCTACCTGACGGTGGTGCTTCCTGTCCTCGGCAAGGAATACCGTGGCCATCCCGCCACGGCCTGCTTCACGTTCAATAGCGTAGCGGTCGCCGAGTGCAGACGAGAGACGTTCCAGCAGGTCAGGCATAAGAGCCTCCTGAGGGAACGAGGGGTCGAATCAATATAGGGTAGACGAGCCTGGAGCGCCCGGTCCACCGGACGCATCTGAGGGTGCAGATAGAAGACACTGCTGCAAGAAGCGGACGGTCAGTATTCAGCCCTGACCTGCCTGAATGAGGATACGTCCTCCGGATCGTCGGGCACCTGGACGATGACCGTCGCCCTGACCGAGTACAGCGGTAGGCTCGACTTCCGCGTTTAGAAGAAGTAACGCGGGTTGAACTTGGCGGGTCCGCGCTCAGTCCCGATACGGGTCGAACACGTCCGCTCCCGCCATCACCACGACAAGCGGCCGCAGGGTGTGGAGGATCTCGATCGTGCCGCCCTGCGCCGCCAGCACCTCGGGCAGGCGCCGGTACACGTGCGGGCTCTCGTCCAGCCCTCCGCCTCGCAGGATGACGCC
>JBDHBK010000301.1:0-3582 GCA_039592635.1 Gemmatimonadota bacterium | reverse complement strand
CCTGAAGTGGGCTCCCGTCATGACCTTCAATCGGCTGCGGGACTACATCCAGTATGATCCTGATGCGCTTCGTCGAGCCGCCGAATGGGCTGCGCAGCACGAGCGTCCGGTCCCGGAGCCCGTGGCTCTCGGCCCGGCGATCACCGGTAGCCTCCTGTGGATCGTCGGACTGACCCTCCTGGGCTGGCTGTGGTACCGGAAAAGGGACCTGTAACGGACAGCCCGCCGCACACAGCCAATCCGGATCTCCCCTCCACCCTTTCAGTTCCCTATGTTGTCGGCCGCACTTCGGCGCCGCGTCGGACCATGCGACTCGCCGAGTCATCAAACTGCTCTGAGGAGGGTGCGAATGCGCCGCACCGCGTGGACACCGCTTCTGGTAGCTCTTGCTGCCTGTGCCGTCTCGGATGGGGGAGATCGCGAAGTCTCGATTCCGCACGAGAGCTTCTCTCTCGACAATGGCCTCACGTTCATCATCAACCAGGATTCCTCGGTTCCCGTCATCGCAGTGGACGTGTGGTACCACGTGGGGTCGGGCTACGAAGAGGAGGGCAGAAGCGGTTTCGCCCACCTCTTCGAACACCTGATGTTCGAGGGAAGCCGCAACGTCCCCGAGGGCGATTTTGACAACCTGCTCGAGTCCGCAGGCGCCGTGAACAACGGCAGCACCAATACCGACCGCACGAACTACTTCGAAATCGTGCCGTCGAACGCGCTTGAACTGGCCCTATGGCTGGAAGCCGACCGGATGGGTGGGCTTCTCGCTGACATGAGCCAGCAGAAGCTCGACATCCAGCGCAATGTGGTGAAGAACGAGCGCCGCCAGAGCTACGAGAACAGACCTTACGGGATGTTCTGGCCGACCCTCTCCGAGGCTCTGTATCCGGAGGGACACCCCTACTCGTGGCCCACGATCGGTTCGATGGAGGACCTGAGCGCGGCGGAGGTGGCCGACGTCGAGGCGTTCTTCCGTCGCTACTACGCTCCGAACAACGCGGTGATCACGCTCTCCGGAGACGTGGACCCCACTGAGGCCCGCGAGATCGCCGAGCGTCTCTTCGGTTGGATTCCGGCGGGGGAGCCGGTGCACAGGCCTGCCGCTGGATCGCCGGGGATTCCCGAGACGCGTCATCTCGCGCTGGAGGATCGGGTGACCCTGCCCCAGGTGAACCTGGTCTGGAGGGGTGCGCCCGCATACTCCGACGATTCTCCGGCCCTGGATGCCCTCGCCGACATCCTGGGGAACGGGAAGAACAGCCGGCTGTACAAGCGGCTCGTGTATGACGAGCAGCGGGTCCAGTCCGTGAGCGCGTTCAACTGGGACAAGCTCGTAGCTGGAGACTTCATGGTCCGGGTGACGGCCCGCGCCGATGAGAGTCTGACTGACCTGGAATCGGCCGTGCTTGAGGAAGTGGCACGGTTGGCCGCGGAGGGGCCGACGGAGGAGGAACTGGCGCGCGTCGTGAACGGGGTCGAGACCGGCGTGGTCATGGGTCTCGAGACGGCCATCGGCCGCGCGGAGAGGTTGCAGCGCTATTACTACTACACGGGTGAGCCGGACTACGCCGCCCAGGAACTGGCCCGATACCGGGCCCTCACACCCGCCGACGTGCAGGCCGCGGCCGGCCGTTACCTCGACGGGCAGAACCGGATCGTCATCAGCGTCGTGCCTGAGGGTAGCCTGCCGACGGCGGTTGAGGAGGTGGGATCATGAGTGCTGTTGGCCCGACGGCGATTCTGATGACGGCGATGTTCTGGATCACGGTCCCGCCCGCCGCGGCGCAGGATGTCGAGCCTCCTCCCTCCTTTCCGACGACGGCGCCCGGGGTCGGTCCGGCCCCCTCCGTCAACATACCCGTACCCGTGGAGCGATCCCTTCCCAACGGGCTACGGGTTCTCTACGTGACGCGAACCGACCTGCCGGTCGTTCATGCGACGCTTGTGACGCGCGGAGGGAGTTCCGATGCGCCGGCGGACGCCGTGGAACTGGCCTCCTTCACCGCGGACCTGTTGGACGAGGGAGCCGGCGGCCGTGGGGCCCTGGAGCTGGAGTCCGAATTCGAATTGCTGGGGGCATCGCTGCGGGTCGGCTCCGGCTGGGACGGAGTGTCCGTCAACCTGTCTGTGCTACGGCCGAGACTTCCGGAGGCGTTGGCTTTGATGTCAGACGTGGTCGTGCGGCCGGACTTCCCGGAAGAGGAGGTCGAGCGAAAGCGCGAACAGCGCCTCACGGATCTGTCCCGGGCGAGGGACGAAGCGCGCACGATAGCGTCGAACGCCTTCCTCACGTTGACGTACGGCCCCGATCATCCGTACGGCCGACTTGCCACGACCGCGGCCACGGGAGCCATCACACGCGACCAGATGGTGGATTTCCATTCGGCGTTCTACCGGCCCAACATCTCGACCTTTATCCTGGTGGGTGACGTCTCCGCCGATCGCGATCACGGGACGGTGGAGCAGGCTTTCGGCTCCTGGGAGGCCGGGGAGGTGCCGATCGCAGAGACGCCGGAGGCGCCGGTGATCGGTCCGACGAGGATCTTCCTGATCGACAAGCCGGGTGCGGCTCAGTCCGAGATTCGCATCGGTCACCCGGGGGTCTGGCGAGGCGATGACGACTACTTCCTCATCACGGTAATGAACACCATCCTGGGCGGTTCGTTCACGAGCCGGCTGAACAGCAACCTGCGCGAGGAGCACGGATACACCTACGGGGCGGGTTCCGGATTCTCCATGCGGCGGGGAGCCGGTCCGTTTCAGGCGAGCGCCGCGGTGGTCACTGACAAGACCGACAGCGCCGTCGTCGAGTTCTTCAGCGAGCTCGAGCGAATCCGCACCGAAACCGCACCGGAGGATGAGGTGGATCGGGCAAGGAACTTCGTCGCGCTGGGATTTCCAAGGAGATTCGAAACCACGAGAGGTACGGCCAGCCAGATCGCCGATCTCGTCATGTACGATCTCGAAACCGGTTGGCTCGAGGAGTATGTGCCAGCGACCCTCGGTGTCACCTCGGAGCAGGTGCTGCTGGCCGCCGCGCGTCACGTGCGTCCGGCGACCGCCGTCGTCGTCATCGTCGGGGATCGGGCGACGGTCGAGCCAGGCCTTCGGGCCCTGGACCTGGCTCCAGTGGAAGTCCGCGACGTCGCTGAGTTCGTGAACTGAAGGCCCCGGGCGAGGGGAGATGTGGCGCGAGGCGACAGGCTCGCGCCCAGGCTGTGGACGCGATTCAACGCTGTTTCAGCATCGGTCTTGTAAGTAGTTGCAGCGTAACGACAAGAACCGAGGCACGGCCCGTGCATGCGTCCTGGGCGTACCTTTGAACCTGAGAGAACGATGAGCGAACGGGCTTTCTGGCCATCCAACCCGGACGCACTGTTGACGAGCGCCGCGCAGGCGGTCGAGGCCAAGAACGGTCTCGGACGCTTTCTCGGCCGTTCGTGGGACTACGTGGATGAGCATCTCGCGGAAGTGCTGCTCGTGACGCTGGAGCGGCTCCCCGAAGTCGGACGGCTGCGCCGGGAGTCCGATCGCATGATCCTGCGCTGGGTCGGCCGGCTCATCGAGGAAGTGCCGAAAGAGGAC
>JBDHBK010000300.1:0-3588 GCA_039592635.1 Gemmatimonadota bacterium | reverse complement strand
GAGGAAAAACTGCCTCGAATGCTCACCGATGTTGATGCCGAACGCCGCGCCCGGATTGTGCGTGTAGGTGAGCCGGAAGAACTCCCCCAGGACCGGGACGGGATAGCCGAACGTGAGGGTGTTCATCGCCCACATCTTGGTGACGAAGTCGAGAACCACCACCGTCGCCACGACCCCCGCGAGCAGAGCCATCTTGTTCACGCCGGACGACAGGGGCCTCGACTCGACGAGGGTCGACGAGTCAGCGGGAGACACCCGTTTCTTCCTTCTCCTTGCACCTGATGCACATGGTCGTGTGCGGCAATGCGTCCATGCGTTCGAACGAGATCTTATCGCCGCAGTCCTCGCATATGTCGAACCGGTCCGGCGTCCGGTACAGGCGCCTCAGAGCCTCGTCGAGGTGATACAGGTAGCGACCTTCCTTGCTGGCGAACAGAAAAGCCTTCTCCCGTTCCATGGCGTCGGTTCCCTGGTCAGCCATGTGGAAGCTGTACGCCGAAACGTCGCCCTCGGACGCCTGCGAGCTGTTCGACAGAGACTCGTCGTAGTGGCCAAGATCCTTCAGAGCCCGCTCCCTGAGCTGCAGGAGTCTCTTCTCGATGTGTTTCAGGTCCTTCTTTTTCATCCGGTTGCCCCGATCTAACTTCTAAGTGTCATCAAGATCAGCCTCACCCCCCGGTGTCCCGTCAACCATCCGACCGGCTCAGGCCGAGGGCTATGCTCTCTCCTTCGATCTCCACGCGGGCCGTGTAATCCAGCGCCCCGCCCTGCTCTGCGTCCGTGATCACGACCACCGCAAGCGTTTCTCCCGCAATGTAGTCGCGGTGTCTATCCACTGCCTCGGCCAGCCGACCAGCCTCGGCCGCCAAGCCCAGGCGAATGCGGTCGCTCACATCCAGCCCTGAATCACGCCTCAGACGCTGTACCCGGCTCACGATTTCCCGTGCCAGGCCCTCCGCCTCCAGCTCCGGAGTGACCGCCGTGTCCAGACCGACCAGGAACCCCTCCTGCGCCTGGATCGTGAGGTCACCCGAGGCCTCCTCGATCACCCGGGCGTCGCCGGGATTAACCTCGAGAATCTCTCCGTCCACACTCACCGAAACCGCTTCGCCCGCTCCAAGACGACGGACCGCCTCGGCGTCCATCCCCTCAATCGCCTTCGCTACCCGTGGCGTCTTCTTGCCGAACCGCGGCCCAAGCCGGGCAAAGTCCGGTTTCGCGGATAGCCGTATAATATCGTCGCTGCCCGACGGGAATACAACATCCTTGACGTTCAGTTCCTGGCGTAGCACGGCCTCGAGTTCGGGACCGGGCCGACGGCTGCCCGGAATCACTGCCTGAAGCAGTCCCAGGGGTTGGCGAACGCGAATGCCGGCTTCCTCTCTTGCTGCTCTCCCCAGAGTCGACAGACGGCGAACATCGTCCATTCGTCGCTCCAGATCCTCGTCCCGGCAACCTGCCGGCTGCGGGAAGTCAGCCAGATGAACGGACTGCCCGGTCAGCTGCCGGTGGAGCCAGTCAGACAGAAACGGCGAGATCGGGGCCAGGACCAGTGCCGTCACGCGCAGACCCGAGTGGAGGGTGGCAAAGGCGTCAGCCGTGGCCTGCGTCCCGCCGTCACCCGCTTCCTCGCTACCCGTGGCCCAGAATCGGTCCCTGCTCTGACGCACGTACCAGTTCGACAGGTCGTCGAGTACGAAGGTCGCCACACGCCGCGCCGCCCGCGTCAGATCGTACGCCTCGAAGTCCCGCCTCACGGAGGCCACAAGATCGTCCAGGCGGCTGAGAAGCCATCGATCCATGGATGCACGGCTTTCGACAGCCGAAGTCCCGGATGTCTCGTGATCCCATCCTTCCAGCTCCGAATACATCGCGAAGAACCGATACGTGCTCCGCAGCGTGTCGAACAGCTTCCGGTTCGTCTCCCTGAGCGCCTCTCCGTCCCACTTCTTGGGCAGCCACGGGTTGCTGGACGCCAGCAGGAAGAACCGCGTCGCGTCCGCTCCGTACTCGGATACGGTCTCCCACGGGTCCACGACGTTGCCCTTGGACTTGGACATCTTCCGACCCTCTTCGTCGAGGATCAGATCGTTGACGATCACGCTTCGGTACGAGGGAGCGTCGAATACCAGTGTGGAAATCGCGAGCAGCGAGTAGAACCAGCCCCGGGTCTGGTCGACTCCCTCCGCAATGAAGTGAGCCGGGAAGTGCGCTTCGAAGGCATCTTCGTTGGCGAACGGGTAGTGCCACTGGGCGAAGGGCATCGAGCCGGAGTCGAACCACGCATCCAGCACCTGCGGCACCCGTCGAGCGGTGCCGATGCATCCGGGCTCGCCGCAGGACCAGGTCAGTTCGTCGATCTCGGGGCGGTGCGGATCGAAGTCAGTGGACATCTCGCCCGCCAGGGCAGCCAGCTCGCCCAGCGATCCGATGACCTGAACGTGCGTGGGATCGGAATCACAAACCCAGATCGGAAGTGGCGTTCCCCAGTACCGATCGCGCGAGATGGCCCAGTCCACGTTTCCCGAGAGCCACTCTCCCATTCGCCCGGACCCGATCTCCGGAGGATGCCAGTCGACCGAAGCGTTGTGCTCCAGGAGCCGGTCCTGAACGGCTGTCGTGCGGATGTACCAGGAGTCGCGCGCCATGTACAGCAGGGCGCTGTCGCAGCGCCAGCAGTGCGGATAGCTATGCTCGTACATCTGGCGGCGGTAAAGCAGATCCGCCCCGGCAAGTCCGTCGATGATCGCGCGATCCGTTTCCTCATCCTTGACGAACCGGCCCGCGAGGCCAGCGGGCACCCGGTCTACAAACCGACCGTCCGGGTCCACGGTGTGCTGCATGGGAAGGCCTTCGCGGGCTCCCAGGGTGAAGTCGTCCTCACCGTACATCACCGCGGTGTGAACGACGCCAGTACCATCCTCGGTGGTGACGAAGTCCGCGGCCAGGACCGTCCAGGCGGTGTCGCTACCCTCGGCGTCGACGGCACCGGGGAACAGCGGCTGGTAGCGCCGTCCCACCAGGTCAGTGCCCGGAATGACTTCAACGATGTCGTACGGGTGCCGCAGCACATCCGGAGCGAGAGCCGAAGCCACGATCAACTCTTCGCCGGGTCTCGCCCCCCTGGGCAGTTTCGCTTCGCCATCCCGCGCCTCGCGGATCCGTACCCGCAGGTAATCGATTCCCTCTCCGACGGCCAACGCCACGTTGCCCGGCAGCGTCCATGGGGTGGTGGTCCAGCTCAGGATGGACGCCCCCCCAGGATCATCTTCGAGCTTGAACTTCACGAACACCGAGGGCTCGGATACGACGCGATAGCCCTGCGCCACCTCGTGACTCGATAATCCAGTGCCACACCGCGGACAGTACGGAAGAACCTTGTAGCCCTTGTACAGCAGGCCTTTTCGGTGAATCTCGGCCAGGGCCCACCATACGGACTCAATGTAGTCCGGCGTACACGTGACGTAGGCGTTCTCGTAGTCGAGCCAGTATCCGATCCGCCGGGACAGCCGCTCCCAGTCTTCCTTGTAGGTGAACAGGTTGTCCCTGCAGACCTGGTTGAAACGCGCGATCCCGATGCGCTCGATT
>JBDHBK010000299.1:0-3588 GCA_039592635.1 Gemmatimonadota bacterium | reverse complement strand
CACGGAACCGCCCGTGTTCCACTTCTTCTCACCGTTCAGGACGTAACCGTCGTCGTCCTTCTGCGCCCGGGTGGTCATTCCGCCGGCATCCGAACCCGCGTCTTTCTCGGACAGGCCGAACGCGATGAGCTTCTCGCCTGCCGCGATACCCGGCAGCCAACGCTCCTTCTGCTCGTCGGTGCCACCGACGAGGATGGGGAAAGACCCGAGCGCGTTGACCGCGAAACCCACGCCCATCCCACCGCAGGCGCGCGAAAACTCCTCGACCACCATGCAAAGGTCGAGCACGCCTCCTCCCATGCCCCCGTACTCCTCAGGAATCCACACCCCCGAGAGTCCGGCATCGCGTATCGCGTGTTGCACCTCCCACGGATAGGTCTGCTCGACGTCGTACTTCGCCGCCACGGGTCGCATGACCGTTTCGGCCAGCTCGCGTGCGAGGTTCCTCAGCTCGACCTGCTTGGGTGTGTAGAGTTCCTCGATCATGGTCTCACTCTTGGTTCTGGGGGCCCGGGGGGAGGGGCCGCGTCACGTATGCGCGAGTCAGTCGCGTCCGGAGCTGAACGACGACCCGAAAAGACTCGATATGATAATGACCTGCGTGCGCCTTCGCATTCTCTGCGCGGGCGTTCCCGGCGTCCGTAGCCGGACTCAGCGCCTCCGAGGCCTGCCCCGGCGCCCCCGCATGAGAGCGGAGCGCTCCGGCGCCGGCGTATCGTCCTCCTCGGGAACGGCAGCCGCGATGTGCGCGTCGGGTGGAGCCGAACTCGGCTCGAAACCCTCCACGAACTCCCGGGGAATGGCCTCACCCGTCAACTGCTCGATCTGTCTCAGGGCCTGCCAGTCGTTGGGCGCGACCAGCGTGTACGCTTCTCCTGTCGCGTCGCCCCGGGCGGTTCGACCCACCCGGTGCACGTAGTCACGCGGATCCTCGGGAGCGTCGAAGTTGATCACGTGCTCGATGCCCCGGATGTCCAACCCGCGGGCCGCGACGTTCGTGGCGACGAGAATGCGCTTTTCGGATTCCCGGAAGGCCTTGAGGTTGCGATCGCGCTCCCTCTGCTGCATCGCCCCGTGCATACCGACGACCGGAAGACCTCTCTTCTCCAGGTATCCGGTCAGATAACCGGCGGTGTCGCGGGTGCGCGTAAACACGAGGACCTGGCCCGTGGTCCACTTGCCGAGAATGTGGAGCAGAAGTTCGTGCTTCTTGGGCCAATCCACCGGATACACGACCTGGCGGATGCCCTCTGCGGCGGATTCGAGCCCGACGTTGATCCGCTCTGGGTCGCGCATGAGATCCGTGGCGAGCCCCGTAATCCCGGCTGGCATCGTGGCCGAAAAGAGGAGAGTCTGCCGCTCCCGTGGCGTGGCCGCCACGATCTCCTTCACATCGTCGATGAAGCCCATGTCGAGCATGCGGTCCGCTTCGTCGATCACCAGGACCTCGATCCACGCGAGCTTCACAATTCCCTTGCTCACGTAGTCCAGAAGACGTCCGGGCGTGGCGATCAGGACATCGCAGCCGAACTTCAGTTCGGCGATTTCCGGTCCCATTCGCGTCCCGCCGTGCACGACGACGGCCTCCAGGGACGACGTGGCGCCGTAGCGCCGCACCGCTTCGCCGATCTGCTGAGCCAGCTCTCGCGTAGGCGTGATCACCAGCCCTCGCGGATGGCCGTGTGGTTCTCCGTCCGCCAGCCTCTGGATCATGGGGAGCGTGAATGCCGCCGTCTTCCCGGTGCCCGTATGCGCCGTGCCCAAAACATCCGTTCCGCCGAGAGCCGCCGGAATTCCAAGGCGCTGGATCTCCGTCGGCTGATTGTAGCCGACGTTGACGAGTGCCTCGACGAGAAGGGGAGAAAGGCCGAGAGCGGCGAAGGGTGCTCCCGGGTCTGCCGCAGCGTCCACTTCAGGCGACGCCTTCGAGTCTGCTTCTTCTGTGCTGATAAGTGTAGCCTCTTGTGAATTCCACTCGGGCGCCTAACCCGGCGCCAACACGGAAAGAGACACCGCCGGACTGGCGAGGGCAAGTTTTCGGCTTGGCTCTGCGGACCAGCCGAGCGCCCGAAGATGGCGAGGTCGAAACACTCACGCGCCACACGCGTAGGGCTCTCAGGTGGACATGCGCGTCCGAAACCGCTCGATTCAGCTCGGCCTGTAATCGATCTTCATCGACCCCTGTAGCCGCCCGCGAGTGACGACATGGCATTGATCGAATTGCGCAACGTAGAGAAGGCATTCGAATACCGAGGAGGTCAGACGTTCGCCCTTCGACAGATCACGTTCGATATCGAATCGGGCGAGTTCGTCACCATCATGGGGCCATCCGGCGCAGGCAAGAGCACCCTGCTCAACATCCTCGGCATGTTCGACGGCCTGTTTGGAGGCGAGTTCTTCTTCGAGGGCCAGGCGGTTCACGACATGAAACCGAAACATCGACAGGTACTGGGACGGGAGAACGTCGGCTTCGTGTTCCAGCAGTTCCACCTCCTGGACGATCTCACGGTAGCCGAGAACCTCGACATTCCCCTTTCCTACCGGAACGTGGCCCGTGGCGAGCGTCAGGCCCAGGTGGCCGAAATGCTGGATCGATTTCAGATCGTGGCCAAGAAGGACCTGTACCCGAGTCAGCTGTCCGGCGGTCAGCAGCAACAGGTAGCGGTCGCGCGGGCACTGATCGCTTCTCCCAGCGTGATCTTTGCCGATGAGCCCACGGGAAGCCTGCACTCGTCCCAGGCGCGCGAGATCATGGAGTTAATGACGGAAGTGAACGCGGCGGGCACGACGATCGTCCAGGTAACGCACGACGACAAGGTCGCGGCATACGGGCGAAGGGTGATCGAGTTGAGGGATGGCATGCTCGTCGAGGATCGACGCCACTGAGCCCTGGTCAGCCCCCGCCGTTCAGGCGCTGGGGCCACCGAAGCTGTAGATTGCCGGTACGAAGTATGTGACCCTGCCCGCGTTTTCCTGTCTAGGATGGCGAGAGGTCCAGGTGTCGATCTTTTCCAGTGACCTCGAATCATCGTGGAGGTCAGAGATGAAGTACCAAGTTCTTCCCGCGGCTGTCGCCACCCTGCTGTTTGCGCTGCCGTTGCAGGCGCAGCAGCCGTTCTCGTCGAGCCTGCCCGCCGATCAGGAGACGCCCCGCGACATCCAGCAAGCCCAGCACTATCGATTGGCCCTGGACGAATTCCTGGTGCTCGTCCCCTTCCGGCTCGAGGACGACATTCAAGCCGACATCGATGAAAGTCGCGAGGACGAGACGAGGGCAACGGAGAAGAAGCGCGACGCCGAGGAACTGGAGCGCCTGGCCCGAGATCAGATAGACGCTCAGAAGGCAGAGATCGACGCGATCAAGGCACGGCTCAAGATCGCCAAGAACGAAGACCGCGAAGCCGACGTGGCCGTACTGGAATCGGACCAGAAGCTGGCAGAGGGCGCGAAGAAGCTTCTCGAGAAGCGCCGCGAAATGCGCCGCAAGGAGATCGACGGATGGGATACGGTGGCCAGGCTCGCCGCAGCGACACGGAGGGCCGCTGAGTTGGAACTGGAGCTGGCAGGCGCCCGTGATCAGTTGCGTAC
>JBDHBK010000298.1:0-3592 GCA_039592635.1 Gemmatimonadota bacterium | reverse complement strand
AAGCGCATCGCTTCCCGAACGGATGCCCCCGATCCCGATGACCGGGATCGAAACCGCGGCTGCGGCCCGCCAGGTAAGGTACACGCCCATTGGAAGAATCGCGGGTCCGCTGACACCGCCACTGACGTTGCCGATCACGGGGCGGCGGCCCTCCACGTCGATCAACATCCCCGGGAAGGTGTTGATTGTGCTGAGACCGTCGGCGCCGGCGTCTTCACATATTCTGGCATAGACTCCGATGTCCGGTACGTTCGGCGTGAGCTTCACGACGAGCGGCCGGTCGGTAAGGGCGCGGAGACCTTTCACCAGCGCGGCGAGCGCCTGCCGGTCCGTCCCGAAGAGCGTCCCGTCCTTCACGTTTGGACACGATACGTTGATCTCGTATCCGAGGAAGCCGTCGTCGGAGTCGAGGCCGGATACGACGGCCTCGTAGTCCTCAGCGGAGTGCCCCACCACGTTGATCAGTACCCGCGCTGACCGAAGATTCTCCCTGAGCCACGGTAGCTTCTCGCTGCGGAACCGGTCGAGACCCACGTTCTGGAGCCCGATGGCGTTGATCATTCCGCCCGGCGTCTCGGCGACCCGGTGCGGAGGATTGCCCGGTCGGGGTTCGAGGCTCACGGCCTTCGTCACCAGTCCGCCGATCTCGTCGAGCGGGATCAGACTCGAGTACTCTTCACCGTAGCCGCACGTACCGGAGGCCAGGAGAACCGGGGACTGGAAGGCCACGCCGAAGAGCTGCTGGGTCAGGTTCACCATGTGAGCTCACGTGCGTCGAACACGGGTCCCTCCGTACACGACTTGATCCACTCCCCATCGGACGACAGGACGACACATCCCTGGCATGTGCCTACCCCGCATCCCATGTGCTCCTCTACCGAGACCTGCAACGGAAGGTCGTGTCTTATGGCGAGATCGGCGCAGGCCCGCAGCATGCGATCCGGCCCGCACGCCAGCAGTTGCGGCCGATCGTCCAGGGCGAGGTCGTCGATGACGAGACCACGCCGACCGAGGGATCCGTCTTCGGTCCTGAGGTCAGGCTCGACTCCGGTGATCCGGCGTATCAGCTCGGGATCAAATACCCTGTCCGCGGTGCGCTCTCCGTAGACGAGCCGGACGTCACGTGCGTCGCGTTTCGCCTCCGCGCCGACGAACAGGAATGGGGCCAATCCGACACCACCCGCCAGACATACGATCGATCGATCCGCCGGGAGCGTGAACGGCCGGCCCAGGGGCCCCAGGACGAGAAGGTCGTCCCCGGGACCCACGGTGGACAGGCGCCGTGTGCCCGCGCCGAAGACTCGCAGCAGAAAACCCAGTCTCCCATCGGCTTCGCGGGCTCCAATGCTGAACGGCCGTGGAAGAAAGGGCGCCGCGACGTCGCTCAGTCCCGTCCCCAGCATTACGAACTGACCGGGTCTCGCCTGTGCGGCAATCTGCGGACAGTCCACTTCAATCCAGAACGTGTCACCGGCTGCCTTTCGGGTCTCGAGTACTCGAGCCCGGGCCCTCACCGGAGCCGTCATCAATTGATCACCTCGTCCTCTTCCGCCTCTGCCGGGGTGTCGTCCTCCGGGACGGTATCCGCCGCGGTGGGATCGAACAGCATACGAATCTCCACGAGCCGTCGCCTCAGGTCCGCCTCTGCCAGGGCATACATCGAGTCAGCCATCACCCCGCGGTCCTCCGCCGGGGACAGAGCCAACCGGTACGGGTCGTCCGCCGGGAGACTCGCCAGGCGGCTCCTCAACTCGACGTCCGTGTCGAGGCCGCGGTCGTCGACCCAGGCCGGATCCGGCCGATTCCCGGACACGCTGAGCGCCCCGTAGATCGCCTTTGCGGCCCACCGTGAGTCAGGTACGAGATCCAGATAGAGAAGGTAGCCTCCTCGCGCCAGCGCCAGCGCCTGAAGATCGATCTGCGCCAGCTCGGACGCCCTTAGAATCGCCTCGGCCGCGGACGTTCCCCGGCCCTCGTAGGCGGCGATCAATCCCTCGAACTCCGCCGAAGCGCTCTCCCATCGCTTGGCACGCTCGCGCCGCTCGGTCTGGCTGGCGCGGCGGGCCAATGGATAGCTCCCGAGCAGGGCCGTCACGTCCTCGGGCCGCGTGGCATCTCGCAATCGCAGTTCCGTGGCATAGAAGGCCGCATCGGCCGCAGCCTGGCTGCTTGCCGCCTCCCCGACTGCCGCATCGAAGGCGGTGAGCGCTTCCTGCTCCATCCCGCGGGCCAACTTCGCACGCCCCGAGACGAGGTAATAGGCCGCCATCCGCGTGGAGGGTACGACGGCTGCCGTGATCAGGACGGCGACCATGGAATCGACCGTGGACGGGGCCAGTACAGCCAGTGAGTCCACGTGCAGGTAGAGCGGGTCCTGCGGATTGGGATTCGCTGTCTCGAGGAGGCGGGCCGCCACCTCCGCCGACCGGTCGTACTCGCCAATGTCCCGCAGAGCGATCGTGAGCGACAGGCTTCCCTCGAATGACAGATCAACCGAGTTCGCGGCCGCCTCGAGGTCGAGCGCCGCCTGATCGGAGAGGCCAAGCGCCTGCCGTGCCAACCCCCGCTGGAACAGGAACAGAGCTTCGTCGTCCGCTGCGATATCCCCCGACAGCCCGATACTCAGCAGGGAGTCCGCTTCGCCGTAGGAACCGAGTTCCCTCTGCGCTACCCCCCTGAGCCCGACGGCGACGGCCCGGTTCCGGGGGCTCCCGGCAAACGCTTCCGCCTGGATCGAGGTCTCGACCGCCGATTCCCACATCTGGCTGTAGAGCTCGGCGCGGGTCTTCAGTATCGCCGCATCGTCCGCGTACTTGCTGCCGGGATGGTCCTCGATGACACGTCCGGTCTTGGCGATGACACTGTCGAACTGTACTCGAGCGGCAACCTCGGACTGCTCCTGGAGAGACTTGAGCGCCGCATCGTACTCGCGGTTGGCATCGTACATCGCGTTGAAGTACACACAGCCACCGACCACCGTGAGCGCGAGCAGGCGGGTCGTTCTCAACCGCGTCCCTCCGTGGCCGCAATCCGCCGTCCCGTGTCCTCGAGGAAGTTCTCGATCGTGTCCGCCAGCGCCCGGGCGATCCGGTCCTGCCTCTCGGGATCCTTCAACTGCGCCTCGTCGGCGCGGTTCGTGATATACCCCAGCTCGACGAGCACGGCAGGAAGCAGGCCCGGCGTCATCAGCACGTAGTATGGGCCCTGCCGGGCTCCCCTGTCCTGGCTGTCCATGGCGCCCCGCAGGCCGTTCTGAATGTGGCCGGCGAGCAGGCGCGATTCCCGCCGGTACGCGTCGCGGTCCACCGTGGCCAGGATGATCTCGAGCTGCTGCAGGTTCGGAGGCGCGGCTCCCTCCTCCAGCTCGATGACCGCGTTTTCCCGGCGGGCGACCGCGAGCGCGTCCTCGGTGCGGGCCTGCCCCAGATGGTACGTGGTGAATCCGCGCGCGGACGAGCGTCCGCCCGGCTGCGCGTCGACGTGGATCGAAATGAACAGGTCGGCCTCCCACTCCACGGCCAGGCTGGGACGCTCCATCACCTCGACGAACACATCGCGATCCCGCGTGAGAAGGGGTTCGATCCCGCCCCTG
>JBDHBK010000297.1:0-6405 GCA_039592635.1 Gemmatimonadota bacterium | reverse complement strand
GAGGGCAAGACGCTGGATGACCGTGACGAGGTCCTGTCCGACGTCCGGGCCGAGATCTCCAGGATGTTGGAGGCGGGGAGGGCCCCCGCCTCCAACGAGTGACCTACTGCGTGTCCGGTGTGAAGAAGATGGGTACGCCTCCCTCTGTGGGGGCGATCACCAGGTTGTTCGATCCGCTTCCGACCTCTCCGAGTACTTCGAGGTACCTCCAGTACAGGTACCGCTGGCCCTGAACTCCTGTGAGGCTCGTAGCGATGATCCCCTGCGCGTCCCTGATGCCCGCGGCCTCGGCCCTCTTCTGATTGGCCTGCTCCTCGACGACCTGCGTCTCGTAAGCCTCAGCCTGGACCTGCTGCTCGCGGGCCAGCTTGTTCTCGATCGCCTGCCGGATCGTCTCGGGCGGCTCGATCTCGCGTACGAAGAAGTCGGTGACGACGATGCCCTTGGGGGTCAGGCCGACATCCATCAACTCTTCTATCCGATCCCCGATCGTCGCACGGTCGCTGGACAGGATGTTCGATGCCTCTACCTCCGCGATCGCATCGCGAACCGCTGACCGATACGTGTTGTAGACGTAGGAGTGAATGTCCGTCGGAGCACCCACCGTAAGGTACAGCGTCACCACGGAATCCGGGTTGATGCGATATCGGTAGGCGGCATCGACCCCGATCTGCAACTGGTCCGAGGACAGCGCGGTAAGGCGCTCCGCCGAGCCTTCACGCGGGTACTGGATCTCGCGAGTCGAGTAGTTGGTCCACGACCTGAGGATCGCGTGATAGAGGCCCTGCCGATACGGGGTCGAACTCACTGCGCCGGTAACGGGGTTACGGCGCACGCCGACCTCGTACTCGTCCACACGATTGAATCCGAACAGGAAGGCGAGCACGACCATCAGAATCGCGACGCCCGCTCCGATCGTTCCTGCCTGCTGAAGGAGTTTCTTTATCATGGTCACCTTCCAGAGGATGCGCTCGACAACGGTATTGTCTGTGGTCGCGCCTGCGACCAATTTGAGGCACTCGAAGGGAATGTGACACCCCGGAACCGATTTGGAAGAGAGACCATGCCCAGAATCAGTGATATATCGGCCCGAGAGATACTCGACTCACGCGGCAATCCGACCGTCGAAGCGGAAGTGGTTCTGGAGGGCGGAGCGGTCGGACGCGCGGCCGTTCCGAGCGGCGCGTCCACGGGCCAGCACGAAGCCGTGGAACTCAGGGACGGTGACGCGGCCCGCTATGGCGCCAAAGGGGTGCTGAACGCCGTGGGTCATGTGAACGGCGAAATACGGAATGCTCTCGACGGGGACGATGCGACGGACCAGGCGGCTATCGACCGGGCTTTGATCGATCTGGATGGCACTCCCAACAAGGGACGGCTGGGTGCGAACGCCATCCTCTCCGTTTCCATGGCCTCTGCTCGGGCCGCGGCTGCCCACCTGGGCATTCCCCTGTACAGGCACCTGGGCGGAGACGACGTGGGGACGCTACCCGTTCCGATGATGAACATCCTGAACGGTGGAGCGCATGCGGACAACAGCGTGGACATCCAGGAGTTCATGGTGGTGCCTGTAGGTGCCCCGACCTTTGCCGAGGGACTGCGCGCGGGCGCCGAGGTGTTTCACGCCCTGAAGAAGCGGCTCAGCGCCGAGGGGCACAACACGGCCGTAGGTGACGAAGGTGGAGTCGCCCCAAACCTCGGCTCGGACCGCGAGGCGCTCGAGGTCGTGATCGAAGCGATCCGGGATGCGGGCTATGAGCCAGGAAGTGACCTGGGGGTCGCCCTGGACGCTGCGGCGACGGAGATGTTCGACCCGGCGAGCGGATCGTACGTCTTCGAGGGGTCCGGAGAGCGCGTAACGTTGTCGCCCGACGCGATGGTGGACATGTACGCCGGCTGGCTGGATGCGTATCCGATCGTGTCGATCGAGGACGGGCTGGGCGAGGACGACTGGGAGGGATGGAGACGTCTGACGGAGCGGCTGGGGGACCGGGTCCAGATCGTCGGGGATGACCTGTTCGTTACCAATGTCGATCGCCTGAGCCGGGGAATCGAGATGGGAGTGGCCAACTCGATTCTCATCAAGCTGAACCAGATCGGCACCGTAACGGAGACCCTGGACGCCATCGAGATGGGACGCAAAGCTGGATACACTTCGGTGATCTCGCACCGGTCCGGCGAGACGGAGGACACCTTCATCGCGGACCTCGCGGTGGCCACGTCCGCCGGTCAGATCAAGACCGGTTCGGCCTGCCGGTCCGAGCGGGTGGCGAAGTACAATCGCCTGCTGCGGATCGAGGAGGATCTGGGCGCCTCGGCCAGCTACCCGGGTGGTTCTGTGTATGTCTGAGCGCGTCCGTCGGTGGGGCTTTCGCGGCCTGGTGGTCGGGCTTCTGTTGCTGGCCGGCTACTATGCGCTCTTCGGGGGCGTCTACAGCGTGTTTGACATGCGGGCCATGAGGTCCGAGCGGGCTGACCTGGTGGACCGGCTCGATTCGCTGATCGTGCGTACAGATTCACTGGCGCAGCGTGGCGACAGCCTGGCCACCGACCCCCTGGCCATAGAGCGAACGGCCAGGGAGGAGCATGGCCTGATCCGGGATGATGAGGTCGTGGTCCGGTTCCATCCCGTCGAGGACGGTGAGGATGAGGATCCGCCCGAGGAGTAGGGTCTTGGTACCTCTGGTGACGCGGTGCGAGGGGCGGACCTGAAGAACCTTGACGCCCCCCGTGTGTAATTCTACTTTGGCCGCCCGATGCGGGGTGGAGCAGTCTGGTAGCTCGTCGGGCTCATAACCCGAAGGTCGCAGGTTCGAATCCTGCCCCCGCTATCGCAGGGAGGCGTAACTTTACTGGCCGGGGATACCTCCGGCCGCAGCTTTTTGGGGCAGGGTAGCTCAGTCTGGTCAGAGCGGGGGACTCATAAGCCCTAGGTCGCGGGTTCAAATCCCGCCCCTGCCACTCAATAAACGAGAGCCCCACCGTGAGTTACGGTGGGGCTTTTCTTGTTACAGTTTCGCAGTGACAATAGCAGTGACAAACGCTCTATCCAGCGTGAAACGCCGTCAGGATACCCGGAGGGTACGGGCACGGATCAACGGGCTATCAACGAGAAGCGCCCGACCTGGGGCCGGGCGCTTCTCCGATGTGCCTAACTCGTAGGTGTCCAGACCGTGGCGTGGTAAGTGGAACCGCCAGCATAGCAGTCGCCAGCTATCTGTCCGCGATTGTTTATGCCATGCGCCCAGCACTGATGACCTACGGGTCCGAGATCGATCACGTCCCCGTTCTGCCAAAGAAAACCGTGCCACGAACCGGTGCTGATCTGGCTGTACCCGACCACCTGGCCGCGGTCATTGATCGTCACGGCCACGCTCTTGACGCCGCCCAGGGTCCCGAGATCAATCATGTCCCCGTTCTCCCAGAGAAAAGCGTGCCACGCACCGGTGCTGGTCTGGCTTTCCCCGACCACCTGACCTTTTGCATTGATGTGATTGCCTTTGCTCTGCGTGCCACCCAGGGTCCCGAGATTAATCATGTCCCCGTTCTCCCAGAGGAATGCACGCCAGTCTCCAGAGCGCCCGACCACCTGGCCGCGGTCGTTGACCATGCGGGCTTCCCCGCGACCGCCGAGGGTGCCGAGATCTGTCATCTCCCCATTCTTCCAAAGGTAAGCGTGGATTGCACCGGTGGCGGTGCCGCTCGTCCCGACTATCACGCCGTTCTCGCTGATCCCCCACGCCGAGCTGGAGTTGCCACCCAATGTCCCAAGATCGGTCATGGCGCCGTCCTCCCACAGGAAAGCGCGCCAAGCGGAGATTGCCTCACTGACACCGACAACCTGACCACGGTTGTTGATGTCGGCGGCGACACTGGTGAAGCCACCGAGAGTCCCGAGATCGATTACTTCTCCGCCGTCCCAAATGAAGGCGTGTCGGTCACCCGAACTGGTGTCCATTTCGCCGACCACCTGGCCAGATTGGTTGATGGCGTAACCCCAAGTCGAAAGGCCGCCAGCGGAGACTATATCGTAGCCCCCTTTCGGCCCGGTCACGTTGAGTGTTGGATCGTCGATCCCAAGGGGATTTTGGGGGCTTTTATCGTCGCAGCCGTAGAACGACACGGCGGCGAGCGCGAACGCTACGGATAGGAATGCGAGCTTACGCATGGTGGCCAACCTCCTGTGAAGGCCAGTAGGTCGAGCCAGGCGGGGGGAGTCCGGCAGAGCATCTTGTGGGGCGCAGTTGCTGGATACACCATGCCTCCATCTGAAGGTTCGACAAGTGTCGCGCCCTTCCTATGGATGGCTGGCAGGAGTCAAGTGAGCGTCAACTTGGCCCACCCGCCACACGCCTCAGACGGACGTGAAAGAGCCCCGGTCGGGGGGTGGGGAGGGCAGGGGCACCAATCACCGGAGCCCAAGCAGTGGCAGTGACGTTCATAGTGACAAACCCGCGCAACGATACGGGCGCAGGTTGCCGCAGCGGTCGCGTAAGTCGTAGGGAAACCGTCACCGGCTGGCGGGCGAGATGTGGCAGTTGAACCGAGCTGGCAACTCATAAGCCCTAGGTCGCGGGTAACTCGCACGCTTCGCGTGCTCAATGTCTCGCTGCGCTCGACTCCAAATCCCGCCCCTGCCATCGCGTCTTCCGTTACTCGTCGTGCGGCGAGGCGTAGTCTTCGTCGCCCACTCCGGCTGTCTCGAGGGCCGTCTGGAGCTGCGCGTTGCCGAGAGCGTCGTTGTAGTGGAAATAGACGGGCATCTCGTTCCGCAGCAGGTCCAGGATGTCGGCGTATTGACTGCGGTTGAAGTAGCCCACCCAATAGGCGCCGGTGTAACGGTTGGCTGGCTTCTGCTGCATGTTGTTGAGGAAGTACAGATAGGTACGCTGACCTTGCTCTGGCCCCAGCAGAAGGATGATGTGGGGGACGGCGTTGCCCCCGCTTCCGAGCGACGGCGATCTCACGTATACGGCGTAGCGCTCGATCTTGAAGTGGGCATCCATGCGTGGCCTCCGTGGTCGGTTTCGCGGTCGGCCAACATACTCAAGGTCGTCGACCCGGGACAACTTCACGCGGCTGAGGTAAGACCGGGATCTTTCGCGGGTGATCTTTGTTACTAGTACCGATGCCCGAAAGTGAAGAGCCCAATCTGGAGACACGATGCTGATAGGCAGACCCGACGACGTTCGCTCCTCGGAGATCACTCCCTACCGGGTATACATGAACCGTCGCCACTTCATAGGTCGGTCCGCGAAGGCGGCGGCTGCAGCGGCGCTGGTGCCGGGGCTGCTGAGTGCCTGCGACGAACCGCAGAGGATGGAGGCGCGTCCGGCTCCTGAGCCGGGAATCGGCTCGGCGAGAGTGAGCTCGATCCCGCAGGAGAAGGACTGGAAGTCGGTGCGTTCGGAGCTCGACGAGTCTCTCACGCCTTACGAGGACGTCACGGGGTACAACAACTTCTACGAGTTCGGGACCGGCAAGGAAGATCCGGCCCGGTATGCCCACACGCTCGTCACCCGGCCCTGGACGGTCGAAGTGGCCGGAGAGGTGGCTCGGCCAGCGGTCTACGATCTCGACGATCTACTCGCCCCGCACACGGCGGAGGACCGGATCTACCGGCTCCGCTGCGTCGAGGCGTGGTCGATGGTCATCCCGTGGACGGGGATCCGACTGGCCGATGTCATTCGCCGTCTCGAGCCTGCGAGCAAGGCCCGATTCGTCGAATTCACGACCCTGAAGGACCCGGAACAGATGCCGGGTCAGCGCCGACGTGTGCTCGATTGGCCCTACGTCGAAGGTTTGCGCCTCGACGAGGCCCTGAATCCGCTGACGTTGCTGGCGACCGGAGTGTACGGGGCGGATTTGCCGAATCAGAACGGGGCTCCTCTTCGCCTGGTGGTTCCCTGGAAGTACGGGTTCAAGAGCATCAAGTCGATCGTGAAGATTCGGTTCACCGAGGAGATGCCCGCCACGAGCTGGGCGGTTTCGGCTCCGCGTGAGTACGGCTTCTACGCCAACGTCAATCCGGAAGTGGACCACCCGCGCTGGAGCCAGGCTCGTGAACGGCGACTGGGGGAGTTCAGGCGGCGCCCGACCCTGGCCTTCAACGGCTATGGCGAGCAGGTGGCGGACCTGTACGCCGGACTGGATCTGAGGCGGTGGTTCTGACAGGGCTTCCACCGAGGACTCACGCGTCTTGAGCGTATCCGAGGCCCGTCGCCGCAGGATCGCGGTCAAGTCCGCTATGTGGGTCGCCTGCCTCGCCCCGGCTCTGTCGCTCGGGGTCGCCGCGCTAACGGACGGTCGGGGAGCCCTCCCGATCGAGGAAATCACCCACCGCACGGGCTGGTGGGCTCTCCTGCTCCTGACGGTAACTCTGGCGATCACACCTCTGCGTCGACT
>JBDHBK010000296.1:0-3615 GCA_039592635.1 Gemmatimonadota bacterium | reverse complement strand
CCATGAAGCGCTCGATCTCCTGTCGGATCTCATTATTGGCGGGGCTGCTCATGCTCCGTGTTCCTTTCATGGTAACCGGTGGATCACCCTCTACACCCCCGGGAAACTGCGATTCCTATATCAAGAATCGTGCTACGGGGAGACGCGTTCAGGCCGGTTCGATGACCGGGCAATGACCCGGCGATGAAGGCCCGCAGAGTGGCATGGTAGATGATTGGATCTGGCGTCAGTCCACGTCTCTTTCGACCAGTCCGTGGATCAGTCGGGAGGCGAGTTCGGCCGGCATTCCGAAGTCGGTCGCACGCCGATACGCGGCGCCCAGAATCTCCAGTTCGCCGCCGTCGAACCAGACGCCGCCGCACTCCGGGCATCGGTCCACGATGACATTCTGGATGACTTCCTTCCGCATCTCGGCGCCGTCGTGCTGGCAGCGCAGTGTTTCCTCGCGCTCCGCCTTCAGCTTGAGTTCGCAGTCCATACAGGTTGGGACACCCTCGAACTCCGTGCGGGTTCTACGTTTACCGCACCGAACGCACGTTTCTCCGATGGACTCTTCGCCCGATTCGATGACGTGTCGGATCACCAGTTGAGACAGATCGGCGAGAGCCTTGAGCGGAATCGGCCGCTCGACCACCTGGTAGGCCTCGTTGAAATAGCGAGCCGGATAGTACCGCACGCGCTCGCAGTCGAAGTCCACCACCAGGAAGTCTCCTGCCTCGGCTCCGACCGTACCGTGGATCGTCTGGACGACGGCGGGCTCCTTGAGCTGGGCGCCGTACACGCGCCCGGTGCGGCTGTAAATGCGCCACTCCACGATGTTCCTCCGGGATCATCCGGCCCATTGGGTCACGACCCAACCACCACCGCCACCGCAAGTTATCGTGATCCTAACGGTGCCCCGCCGGGTTGTCACGACCCGGGTGCGACCGCGCCCCGAGGGGGTGGACCTAAGGGCGCGCTTCGGGACTTCCTGTCTCGTCGAAACTCGCGACCCCCCCGGACTCGTATGATCTGGCGTGTGAAGGTCGGATCCCGACGGATCTCGACCGACTGACTCATACAGGGAGGTCGATTGTGGCGGACGACAAGAGCGAAGAATCGGTTCAGCCCGAGGCCGAAGTCGATGGCGTCGAGGTTGAAGTTGAAGTCGAAGCCGAAGAAGTGAAGGAAGAAGCCGAAGAAGGCTCCGGCGAGACTCGCGAGGAGTACTCGGTGTGCGGCGAAGATCTTCTGGCCCGGGTCAAGGAACTCGTGCGGGAGGGAAACATACGCCGCATCACGATCCGCTCCGAGGAAGGCAACACTCTGATCGAGATACCGCTGGCTATCGGTGTGGTCGGTGCGATGCTGATGCCGGTGTGGGCCGCTATCGGCGCGATCGCAGCGCTGGTGACCAACTGCACGATCGCCGTCGAGCGCCGGGAGGACTGATCCTCCCGGCTTCGGCCGGACTCAGGAACGTCCGGTTACGGGGTCTCAAAGGTGATCGGTAGATCGGTCCAGGCAGCGACGCGACGGTCGCGGCTCATGGCCGGTTTGAATCGCATCACCTGGACGGTCGCCATCACGGCGGCGTCCAGGTGGGGATCCCCGCTCGATTCCGCGAGAAGCGAGTCGGCGGCCCGACCCGTTTCATCCACCCTCACCCGAACCACGACCTTCCCCTCGCGACGCTCGTTCGGGCGGTACTGTCGCAGCAGCTGCTCCGAGACCTCGTCCCAGTTCTGCAGCAACGGGGGAATCTCGGAAACGGCCAGTACATCGCTGTCCTTCTCAACCAGTACCATGGTGAACCGGGGCGCGGCTGGAGCCGGCCGGTCCCCGAGCGGGTCAGCCGACACCGTGGTCACCTTCAGCAGGTCCGACCCGGCTGACGGCTCCTCGTCCGTCGACCGGACGGGATTCGCTCGCGGAATGCCGCCGGAGAAGCCGGCTGCCTGGCCCTGACTGCGGCAGCGGTTGATCTCCCCCAGGACGGGATCTCCGTGCGGCAGAGCCGACAGGTCGCGCCGGTCGCGTTCCGTCGGTCGGAAGCTGACGCAGTTCATCCGGACGATGTGCACCACTTCGTCCGTCGTGTAGTCGCCCGTGGCCAGCATCCTCACGAGGTCGGCCTTCAGCAGGGGGCCCGTGGCCTCCTCCGCCTCCTGGCCGCCAACCGGAGACGCGACCAGGGCAAGACTGCACGCCAGGACGACGCCGGCCTCCCGCGCTCGTCGGACCGTCTCGATCCCGCTCATTTCATATACCTCCACCGGGCGGCGACCGGGCCGAACTCCACCCTTGGAATCCGAGACCGGGGATGCCGCTGTCACCGTCAGAATCCGCAACGGCCGTACCCGACTGTCGGATGTGGATGTAAGTGGTTCACTCACAAGCGATTAGGCGGCTTTTTTTTGAGAACTGTCGAGCACCCGATCACGTGATCGTCGTGCAAAAAGGATCATTGCGCCGCTTTCGTGCAGTAGAACCGCGACGTCCACTACTCCCGAAACGTTGACGCTACCGGTGCGGAGACAGAGTTTCGATCCGTCGGGGCGGGCGCCGCGCGGGTTCGCCAATCCCTCTCGAAACCCCTTCAAGGGCGACCTGACTGGACATGGCGCGACCCGGATCCTCCGTAAATGCCAAACCCCTCGTTCTCGCGGCCTGCGCCATCGCGCTGTCGTGTGATGGGGCGCCACGACCGGTGACAACCGCAGCCCACCTCTCGGATGTCCCGCGACCGGCGATCGACTGGCGACCCGAAGTGTACGCCGCCCCGCTCGCAGCGAGCGCTCCGGTCATCGATGGTTCGCTGGACGATCCGGCATGGCAGACGGCCCCGTGGACGGCCGATTTCGTGGACATCCAGGGGGGTTCGTTGCCGGCTCCCAGACACCGCACGCGCGCCCGCCTGCTGTGGAACGATGAGTATCTGTTCATAGGGGCGTCGATGGAGGAACCGCACGTGTGGGCCTCGCTGACGGAGCGGGACGCGGTCATCTACTACGACAACGATTTCGAGGTGTTCATCGACCCCGATGCCGACACTCACCTGTACTATGAACTGGAGATCAACGCGCTCGACACCGTGTGGGACCTGATGCTGATCAAGCCGTATCGGGATGGTGGGCCGGCGATCGATGCGTGGGACATCCAGGGTCTGCGGACGGGCGTCGACGTGGACGGAACACTCAATGACCCGATGGACGAGGACCGTGGGTGGAGCATCGAGATCGCGATCCCATGGACGGTGCTGGAAGAGGCGGCGGGACGGCCCGTCCCGCCGGTGCCAGGGGATCGCTGGCGCTTCAACTTCTCGCGCGTGCAATGGCGCTCGGAGGTCGACGACGGGCAGTACGTGAAGCAGACAGACCCGGAGACTGGCGAGCCCCTCGATGAAGACAACTGGGTGTGGTCTCCCCAGGGGCTGATCGCCATGCACTACCCCGAGATGTGGGGCATTGTCGAGTTCGTCGAGTCGGAGCCCGGAGACGCGAGCTCGAATCTCACTGAATCCGAGCGGGCCCTGTGGGCTTTGCGCCAGGTGTACTACCGGCAGCGAGAGCGCGTGGCAGATGGCGGGTCCTGGGCGGGCACGGCCGCGGAACTGGGCCTCTCTTCGCCGGTCGA
>JBDHBK010000295.1:0-3625 GCA_039592635.1 Gemmatimonadota bacterium | reverse complement strand
GAGACCCAGGAGGAGTCGAATCGTGGTGGTCTTCCCTGCCCCGTTCGGACCCAGGAAACCGTAGATGGTCCCGGCCGAAACGTCGATCGTCAGATCCTCGACGGCCCGTACCGATCCGAAGTCGCGGGAGAGTCCCACGGTGCGAATCGCGATGCCCGCTTCGGCGCCCACTACGCGATGCCTCTCATTCGGCAACTGCCGGACGGGACCAGCGGCCGACCTGCCAGGCGCGGACCGACACGCCGACCACCGTCCCGACCACGGCCGCCACCGCCAGGCCCAGCACGATCGGAGGCTCGAACGGAGACGTACCCGTCCCCAGTACGAACAGCCAGGTCCCCACGTGCGAGGCTGAAAGCAGCGCTATCAGTCGGCGGTTCTTCTCGATCGTGACCCAGCCGGCCGCCCAGCCCCCGATCGCCGCCGCGACCGCGTAGCCGGCAAGGAGCGACAGGACTACCCCGGAACGTTCGAGAAGCTCGGGCCCCAGCTGCCCACCGCTGGCCGATTGAAGCAGCTTGAGAATCACGTAGCCGATCGGAACCGCGGCGCCGATGGTGACCCACAGGCCGGTCAGGATGCTGATCGCGCACCGGAGGTAGGTTCGACCGGCCACGTGGACTCAGTCTTTCCCGGACAGGACTGCGATGTCCGAATCGACCATCATCTTGACCAGTTCCTCGAAGTCGACGACCGGCTCCCAATCGAGCAGGCGCTTCGCCTTGGAGGCGTCCGCCAGAAGGTGCTCGACCTCCGCCGGGCGGTGCAGAGTCGGATCCTCGAACACGTACTCTTCCCAGTCCAGGCCGACGTGCGAGAACGCCAGCCTCACCAGGTCGCGCACCGAGTGCATGACACCGGTCCCGATCACGAAGTCCTGCGGCTCGTCGTGCTGCAGCATCCGCCACATCGCTTCCACGTAGTCGCCGGCATATCCCCAGTCGCGCTGCGCGTCGAGGTTTCCGAGGTGCAGGATCTGCTGCTTTCCCAGTTTGATGCGCGCGACGGCGTCCGTGATCTTCCGGCTGACGAACTCCAGCCCCCGCCGCGGGCTCTCGTGGTTGAACAGGATGCCGCTCGCCGCGAACAGGTTGTAGCTCTCGCGGTAGTTCACCGTGATGAAGTGACCGTACACCTTGGCCACTCCGTACGGACTGCGCGGGTAGAACGGCGTCTCCTCGCTCTGCGGGCTGTGCCGTACCATTCCGAACATCTCCGACGACGAGGCCTGGTAGAACTTGATGTCGGGATTGACCGAGCGGACCCCCTCGAGCATGCGCGTCACCCCGAGGGCCGTGAACTCGCCCGTCAGCAGCGGCTGGTTCCACGAGGTGGGCACGAACGACTGGGCCGCGAGGTTGTAGACCTCCCACGGCTCGACCTCTTCCAGAACCGTGATGATGGACAGCTGATCCAGCAGGTCCATCTGGTGCAGCGTGATCCGGTCACGGATGTGCGCGATGCGCTCGAACTTCTCCACGCTCGATCGACGCACCGTTCCGTGCACGTCGTATCCCTTGTCGAGCAGGAAATCGGCGAGATACGAGCCGTCCTGCCCCGTGATTCCGGTGATGAGAGCCGTCTTCATGTATGCGTTGCTCCAGCGGACGTTGTCGAACGGATCGTCGAACAGAATAGCGCCGGAAAAGGTAGCGCGTGGGGCGGCGGGGCACGAGTTGGGCGGGCGGCCCAGCCAACGAGGCTTTCTGCCGGCCACTCAATACGGCCCCTCGAAGGAACGGAGAGATCTGCTTGACTGCGGCTTGACCGCGAGCCGGGACACTCGGGGCGATCACTGTTTCGTTCAACCTCGACTCTGCCGGAGGTGTACCATGAGATGGCTCGTAACCACCGTTTCTCTGATGGCCGCGATCGCGCTCGGCGCTTGTGACGATGCAAACCCCCTGGGTCCCGACACCGGCACCGTCTCTCTCGACGCGGTCCGCGCCGGCTCACCAGAGCTTGGCATCATGACGTGGAACATCTACGTCGGAGCCGATCTGAACCAGCTTCTCGCAGGCGACCCGTCTCGGATCGCCTGTGGCGTGGCCGACATCTACGGCGACGTGCTCGCTACGGACTTCCAGTCGCGCGCCGTGGCGATCGCCGACCAGATCGAGGCCCACCGACCCCATGTCGTGGGCCTGAACGAGGTATCCACGTTCGAGTTCCTGTATGGCTTCTTTCACGAGGACCTCGTATTCCTGGAAATTCTGATGGATGAACTGGAAGACCGGGGACTCGACTACGTGGCGCCAATGGAGGCGCGTTCCACCAACTTCCAGATCACGCTTCCTATTTCGTATGACGACGTGACGTGTGCGGATCAGGACGCGCTGTCTTACACCGAGTACGACGTGCTGCTGGTGCGGGGTGACGTGGAGGTGGATGACGCAGCACACGGTAACTTCGCGGTGCCACTTCCGCTGCCGTACGGATTGCCTGCCAAGTACAGCGGGTGGGCCTCCCTGGATATCCGCCACAAGGACCTGCCCTACCGCGTGTTCAGCACGCACCTTGAGCCAGCGGATGACGGTCCGTGCTCGGTCGATTCACAGCTGATCCAGGTACACGGAGCCCAAGCATACGAGCTGATGGGCCTCCTGGACGCGTCGCCTTACCCCACAATCCTGACTGGCGACCTGAACTCGGACGCCAGTGGCTGCACCACCGACACCTATCCGGATCTGATCGCCGCCGGTTTCGCGGACGCCTGGATCGTGGGCGGAGGAGCCGGCAGCGGGTTCACCGCGAACCAGGATGACGATCTCCGGAACGCCGCGTCGGAGCTTTTCCACCGCATCGACTTCATCCTGTACCGGGACGGGCCGGAAGCGGTCAAGCCAGCTTTTCAGAGCGCCGTCGACGTCGCACTGGTGGGCGAGAACCCGGCGGACAGGATCACCACGAGTTTCGGATACGACGTCTGGCCGTCGGACCATGCCGGAGTGATCGCGAATCTGTCGATCGCCCCCGGAATGGGGCACGTGGACTAGGCTGCGGACGGAAGCAGGCACAAGACGAACCTCGGAGGGCGCCCGGCTCGGGTCGGGAGCCCTCCTTTCGTCCGCCGGGAGGTGGACGAGCCAGCTGCTCGACCGCGAGGAGTCACCATGGAGCGAAGCAGGCCACCCGTGCGGAGTCCCGAGAATGCCGTAGATTATGTGAAGGCCCCGCAGTTGTTCTGGCGAGCCTGCTGCACCCCTCCTGCCGTGACCCGCCCGTTCTTTCTCGTCACTGCTGGAGGTGTATCGTGAAGAGGCTTCTGATTACCCTGCCGATGATCGCTGCCCTCGCGCTGGGCGCGTGCGGCGACGACGACCCCACGGGCCCCGAAGATCCGGTCCCACAGGAGTTGGCGGTCCTGAGTTGGAACGTCTACGTGGGCGCCGATCTGACCCAACTGCTGGCCGTTGAAGACCCGGCGCAGATCGCATGCGGCGTCGCCGCCGTCTACGATGACGTACTGGCGACGGAGTTTGAAACTCGGGCCGTGGCGATCGCGGATCAGATCGAGGCGCTCGAACCGCATGTGATCGGGCTCAACGAGGTGTCGACGTTCGCCTTCGCGGGGAATACGGTTCACGATGACCTGGTCTTCCTGGATGTCCTGTTGGCCGAGCTG
>JBDHBK010000294.1:0-3633 GCA_039592635.1 Gemmatimonadota bacterium | reverse complement strand
GGGTGAGATCGGATGCACCCCGTCACAGGTCGCGGTGAGCTGGGTTCGGCAGCAGCACGGAGTCATCGTGCCGCTCGTGGGGGCCCGCAACCTGGAGCAGCTGGAGGACAATCTCGGAGCGCTCGATGTCACGCTGGACGAGCAGCACCTGGCGCGCCTGGATGAAGTGAGCCGGATCGAGCCGGGCTTCCCGCACGACTTTCTGGCTTCCGATCCGATTCGAGACATCGTGTACGGCGGTACGTTCGATCAGATCGACAACCACCGGGCCAGGCATTCGGGAGCCTGACGGCGAGCGATCAGCTGGCCGGCAAAGCCTCCAGCGCCTCGACGTTGGCACGCATCGCGTCCAGGTAGTCGCCTGACACGGGACGGTTACCCGTCGGGGCGTAGACCACGCTGCCGATGCCGAAATCGCCGGAGAGCCGCGCGCTCGTCTCATCCAGCGGAGGGCCCTCCCACAGCATCCAGTCCGCGGAATGACCCTGCATGAGTGCAGCCAGGTCGCGCCACGCACCCGCGGGCGGCGCCTCGTCCGGCTCAAAGTGGACGCTCTTGAGATTCAGCTCGTAGCGACGGGCCAGGTACTGATACACGGGGTGCGAGGCGAGCAATGGCTGCCCGGCCAGTCCCGCGGCCCAGGCTTCCAGCCGACCGTCGAGCTCCGTGAGGTCAGCTTCCAGCGCCTCGAACCCGGCCTGCAGCTCGGCCTCTGTCCCTGGCAACCGCTCAGCCAGCACGTCGCGGATCGCACGGGCATGCTCGATCGCGAGCTGCGCATCGAGCCAGGTCGTGAACGCCACGTTTTCGTGCTCGTGCTCACCCTCGGGACCGTGCGTGTGCACGACTGCTTCCTCGGCCACCACGTACAATTCCTCGAAACCAGCAGACGTGTTGACGAGCTTCGATTCCGGCAGCGAAGTCTTCGACACCCACCCCTCGTAACCCGCACCGTTCAGGAGTATGAGGTCCGCTCCCTGGTAGGCGGAAATCACATCGGCAGGTGGCGTCCAGTAGGCCGGATCGACTCCGGCTGGGGCCGGAAATTCTACGCGTACGTGGTCTCCGCCGATTCGTTCTGCGAAGTACGCCAGCGGATAGTTGGTGGTGAAGACCACCAGCGGATCCGCTGCCACCGCGGCGCCCGCCTCCACCGCGACCTGGGCGTCGGACCCTGCGTCCGCCTCGCCCTCGGGGGCAGAGCCTGTGCATGCGGCCGCGGCGAAAGCCAGTGCCAACGCAGCAGTCATCGTTTTCGCCATCATGGTCTCGCGCTCCTTCGAACTACCGGATCAAGGCCCGGATGATCACATCTCCGTAGCGCTGCGTCAGGAATGTCAGCAGCAGCGCCAACAACACGCCGACGGCCAGTACCGCGACGATCTCTGACGTCATGACCGTCGCCACGGCGGCGCGGGATCCCCCGATCTTGAACAGCGTCTCGCGCTCCCGTCTTCGCAGCCGCAGCGACAGGGCGAACACCAGGAACGCGGTAGCGAGGGTGGCCAGGCCGACCGTGACGGCCCCCGCAATCACGAACTTCTCCACCGTGAGAATCGTGTCCAGGAGCTCGTCCATCACCTCCGTGGGGCTGACGACCTGGTTCAACTCGGCGGACTGGTAGCGGCCTTGCAGCAGGGCCGACGAACGCTGGTCCGGCGGCACAACGACCACGGCCGTGAGGGGGAAGTCAGACAGGTCCCCGTGGAAGTGGAAGCTGTCGATATTGTCCGGCGTGATCTCGTTGAACTGCATCACGGACGCGTTGCCGACGACGACGTTGCCCTCTCGGCGCAGCACCCCGGCGGCCGCCTCGGGCTGCGACAGGTCCTGGTGCCCGTGCCCCAGACCCTCGATGACCCATGCCGTCTTCACGTCCACGAACACCGCGTCGTCGTCGGCGCTGTCGGTGAACTCGAGTATCCCGACCACCGGCATCCGAAGCGGGTACACCCCCGCGATGTCGAACACGCTCTCGGGCGATGAGACCACGTGGTCGCCCGGCCCCACACCGAGCTGCTCCGCGGCCCGCGACCCGAGGACGGCTTCGCCCAGGACGGCCATCTGCCGTCCTTCCGCCAGCTTCAGCCCGCGGAATCCGAAATATTCCAGCGTGGTGCCCACGATGGGCTGATCCCGGACGCGGAATCGCACGTACATCGGAATCGCTTGCGCCAGGTCGGTGTCAGCGACCTCTGAAGCGGCCGCAAACGTCGTCCGGGCCGGCACATCCGAGCTGAAGTACAGCGTGTTGAGGGTGAGCTCCGTGGGACTCCCCTTGGCACCGATCACCAGGGGGGTCGCCTCCGCGCGAGCGGTGAGCTGGCGGGAGCTTTGATTCACGATCACCCGCAGTCCCACCGGCAGGAAGACGATCAGCGTGATCGCGCCCACCAGGATCGCCGTCTTCACCCGGTGAAAAGCCAGGTAGCGCCAGGCGAGGTAGAGCGTGTCCATCATGACGCCCCCGGCTCGCTGAACACGTGGAAATCCCTGAAGTCCACGACCCTGCCGAAGCGGGGAAGGATTTCGTGGTCGTGGGTCACGCTCACCAGGGTCGTGCCACTCTCTCGGACGTAGTCGAACAGGATGTCGAGCACGCGTTCGCGGTTCACGGGATCCAGGTTTCCCGTGGGCTCATCGGTGAGCAGCAGCGGCGGATCCGTCAGTACGGCACGGCATACCGCCACCCGCTGACGCTCTCCCTGCGACAGCCTCCGTGGCGGACGGTCCAGCTTGTCGGAAATGCCCACCCGCTCGGCCAGGGCCCGGGCTCGCTCGCGGACCGTACCGTCGAGGTGGAGAGCCGCGTGAATCCTGTACGGGAGGAGAATGTTGTCCAGGACCGACAGGTACTCGAGAAGTTCGAATTCCTGGAACACCAGGCCCACGGTAGTGACTCGGAATCGCCTGCGCTCCGCGTCCGACAGCGCCGAGACTTCCACGTTCCGGGTCTCGACACGGCCCGTCTCCGGGCAAATGATCCCCGCGATCAGGTTCAGCAGCGTGGTCTTTCCCGACCCGGACGGGCCGATGAAAGCCGTGGTGGTGCCGGGCTCGACGATCAGCTCTGGAATCCGAAGCTGGAAGTCGCCCTCCCCATAACGGAAGCGGAGTCGATCGATCCTGATCATCGTCGGCTACATGCCACCCGCGGGGGGAGCCGTGGTACCGGCGCCCGGGTTCGATGTCGCCGGAAGTCGCTCCTCCTGCAGCACTTCGAGATCGGTGATCCGCCAGGCCCCGTCGATCACCTGCACCGTGAGCTCGGCCTCGTACTGGTTCATGCGCTGGTGCACGTGCCCCCAGTGACCGACCGATCCCGAGACGTTCCATGTGGCCCGGGTTCGAAAACCGCCATCGCCGCCGAGAGGCTCGTTCGTGGCGTCCAGCACTTCCACCGATTTCACTTTCGCGCGGGCTCCTCCCTGGTTCGCGAGCTCCAGGCTGCGCCGGGTCTCCAGGTAGATGTCCGTGAGGAGTTCTCCCGATGAGGTTCGAGCCAGCGCATCGTAGATGACCTCCTCCTCCCTGTAGTCAAACGCCTTGTAGACGTTGAGGAGCAGGCCAGCGAGCACGGCGCGCGTGTCTTCCTCTGCCAGCCTGCCGCTGCGCAGGCCAACCGGAGCGGCG
>JBDHBK010000293.1:0-3923 GCA_039592635.1 Gemmatimonadota bacterium | reverse complement strand
CGTGGATCGAGCGGGCGATCAACTCCTTGCCGGTGCCGCTCTCGCCCCGGATGACCACGTTGGTGCGCGTGGAGGAGACCTGCCCGACGAGCTTGAAGATCTCGACTATCTGCGAATCTCGGCCGACGAGGCGGTCAGCGGCCCCACGCTTGTCAGTATCCGCCTCGCCAGCCTTGATCTTCTTTCTAGCCTGCCGGTCCTCGTAAACGCGGTCGAGGACGGCCCGGAGCTGGTGAAGGTCCAGCGGCTTCACCAGGAAGTCCGCCGCCCCCTCCCGCATGGCCTCGGCGACGGTGGGAAGGTCGTCGTAGGCCGTCATCAGGACCACGTCCAGATCGGGCGACCGGTCCTTCAGCATTCGCAGCAGCTCGAGGCCGCTCATGCCGGGCATCTTTACGTCCGTGAGGACGATCCCGACCGGCTCGTCTCCCAGCGCGGCGAGCGCCGACGCGGCGTCTTCGGCCGCGCGCACCGCGGTGCCTTCGTCCGCCAGGGCCGAGACGAGCGACGTCCGGACCCGCGGGTCGTCATCGACGATGAGAAGCGAGCGCTTCATGGCACTCCTGTTCTGCACGGGCCGGACCACCAAGCCATGTGGAAGCTAACAGCATTTCGCTGTTACAGTTGCCACCTCATCCCCCGAATCAACGGAGGGAACGCAATGTAATGCTTCGTTACAATTCTTGCTCGGATCGTTACCGTCGGCGGGCGCGCGCACCCAGGTACTCCATTCTGAACTGAGCGTGTTCTTCCGCCTCTTCGACCGTCCCGAGGCCGTGCGTGGTTCCGGCGGCCATCCAGACCACCTCGTCGGCCAGGTCGAACAGGTCTTCGACTTCGTGGCCGGTGACGAGGATCGCCGCACCCGTGGCGGCCCGGGAACGAAGCGCGGCGGAAACTCTCGCACGGTCGGCAGGGGCAATTCCAAGCAGAGGCTCATCCGCTACCAGACACGAAGCACTCCCCGCGACCGACAGCCAGATTTCGGCACGGCGTCTTTCTCCACCGGACAGTTCGCCGGGTCGTGAATCGAGGAGACTCTCGATGTCGAGGCCGGCCGCCGGAGCCGGATCGAAGGTTGATGGACGGGTCTTTTGCACCACCGTGATGTGCTCGCGAACCGTCAGGCGCGGCGACAGAAGTCGGCTGTCAGGAAGAAAGAAGAGGCCCTCGCGGGACATGCGGGACAGACCGCCCCTCACCCGGCGACCCTCGAGGAAGGTGTTGCCAAAGTCAGCCCACGCCAGGCCGAGACCGCACCGAAGCAGAGTGGTCTTGCCGCACCCGTTTCTCCCCATGAGCAGGGTGATGCATCCGGGCCGGGCCCACGCGGTGGCGCTCTTCAGCACGGTTCGGGCGCCGAAGGCCTTGCCGAACGAGTCGAGCCTCAATCGCGGGGCGGGAAGCACGCTCATGGAGCGGCGGCCATCAGGAGCGGAGGTCCGAGGAGAACCGTGGCTTCCAGCGGGACGACTACCGCCAGGTAGAGGCCCAGGTGGGCCAGGCGGCCCAGACCCAGGTTGCGGAGCAGGTACAGTTCCCGCATCCGGAAGGTCTGCACGAAGCAGAGAGCTACCGTAACCGCGACGACGCTCGCACTCGTCCTGGGCGACCACGAAACGGATGCCAGAAGCACTTCCATCGCGCACCCGGCTTCCCGGCAGGCGACGGCCGCGGGCGCGGCGAACAGTCCGGTGCGTATCAGGAGCCACAGCACGAGGGCGTCCCCGACGAGCCTCAGGGTCACCACGCGGGGTGGGAGTCCAAGCCTGTAGAGTCTCTTCATGGAACCACCTTCTCGCGCGGCGGTCAGGCAGCGATCAAGCGCTTACGGCATGACCACCCCGTCCCTCTTCTCCCACGCCCGGCTCATTTCCCACCACAGGGGTCCCCGCTCGCGCGGGTGGTTCCCGACCTGGTTCATCGTGGCAGAATCGTACAGGCGGCCGTTCACCATCGTGAACGTCACGTTCTCCGAGACCCGGATGTCCTCCAGGGGATCTCCGTTGATCACGATCACGTCCGCCAGCTTGCCCGCCTCCAGCGACCCGAGGTCCGCGTCCATCCCGAGGTAGCGGGCCGGCTCGATCGTGGCGGTCTTGAGGGCCTGCAGAGGCGACATGCCGCCCTGCTCGAACATCCAGATCTCCCAGTGGGCCGCCAGGCCTTCGCGCTGACCGTGCGCCCCGATGTTCGTGATCACGCCCACGTCGTTCAGCTTGCGAGCATTCTCCGCCACCACGACGTGGTTCCACTCCCCGTCGGGTGCGTGAATCGGGCGGCGCGCCCGGGCATCGACGTTCCGGCGCGGCACGAAGGTCAGCAGGCGCTCGTTGTCCCATACGTCCGTGTGCCGGTACCAGTAGTTCTCGCCGCCGAGCCCACCGTACGCCACGACCAGGGTGGGCGTGTACCCGACACCGGTCTGAGACCAGAACTGGAGCACGTCGTCGTAGACGTTGGGGATGGGAAGCGCGTGTTCGATCCCGGTGTGGCCGTCCATGACCATGGACATGTTGTGCTGGAACAGCGCCCCGCCCTCCGGGACCACGCTCATTCCGAGCTGGCGGGCGGCCTCGATGACCTGTTGCCTCTGCTCCCGACGCGGCTGGTTGTAGCTCTTCACGCTGAACGCGCCCACCGCCTGCATGCGTTTCAGGTGAAACAGCGCATCGGGGAGGCTGTCCACGATCGCCTTGAACGAGCCGGCGGCGCCGTACAGGATGGTGCCCGTCGAGTAGATCCGAGGCGCCGTGGTGAGGCCGGCTCGACCCATCTCGCTGGCCGCGAAGATCGTCCCGGTGTCGTTCGACGGATCGTGGATGGTCGTGACCCCGAATCCGAGGCTGGCGTAGTTGACCCAGCTCTCCTGCGGGATGATCCCGGCGCCCCCCATGCCCCCGTGCCAGTGGGCGTCGATCAGGCCCGGCATCACGGTCTTCCCGGTGACGTCCACGAGGTGGGCCCCGGCCGGCACCGTCGTGGAAGCCCTCGGACCCACGGCGACGATCCGGTTTCCAGTCACCACCACGACCCCGTCGTCGATCACCTCTTCGCCCCGCATCGTGATGACCTGGCCCCCGACGAACGCGACAGACCCCTGGGGCACATCCGAGTCAACGTCGAAGCTCAGGTCCGTTCCTTCCGCGGGGGGTGCCGGCAGATCCTCCGGAGCGCCGTCCAGAAACGCGAAGGAATCCGTCAGGTCTCGGGTGAACAGCTCGGGCCCGAGGCTCCAGTGCAGGCTTCGGCTGTCGCCGGACCAGTGGAGGTACTCGCCGGCCTCCTTCGACACGCGACTGATGGGAAGCGAACTTGCTTCTGGTCCCAGCTCCAGTTGGCGACCCGTACGCACATACGGTGCGATGAAGGCGTGGAACCTCTCACGCCAGGCCAGCCACCGGCCGTCCGGTGACACCCGGTATTCCTGGGCCCGGCTCGATTCGGCCTTCTGATCGACATCCGAGCCGGACCAGCGCTGCAGGTATAGCCTGTCCGCATCGGCCCCGAAGTGAGGTCGGGAGCCGCTCTCCGTTACCAGGACGGGCTCGCCCCCGGCGAAGGGCACCACGTATACACCGGTATCCCTAGACCACATGGGCGACGTGAGCCCGCCACCGGAAACACGGCGATAGGCCAGCGTCTCACCGTCCGGGCTGAACACCGGCTCGATGTAGTGACCCGGCTTCGTGGTCAGGACCCGGCCCCCGCCCCCCTCCGCGGATACCACGCGCACGGCTCCGAGAGCGGCGTCGTTCCAGCTCACGTAGGCGATCCACCGGCCATCGCGCGACCAGGTGGGATACAGCTCGAAGTGGTCGTCCTGGCGCGTGATGCGCTGCGGACGGCCGTTTGGCAGATCCTTCACGTAGATGTGGCCGAGCGCCTGGAACGCGACCCGGTCGCCGCGAGGAGACGCCTCG
>JBDHBK010000292.1:0-3931 GCA_039592635.1 Gemmatimonadota bacterium | reverse complement strand
CCTGCGGCGCTTCTGGAACCGTCGGGCCGCAGCGGCCGGAATGGGAGTCGACGAGCGAATCCTGTTGCACTCCGAGCGCAGCCGGTACGCGCTCGAACACTACCGGCGGCGCGGCCGGGTCCGGCCGCGCTTCGCCGCCCGATTGGGTCGCCCCACGAATTCGGTGTACGACGACCGGGGTTTGCTGTACATCCGCATGGGGGATCCCGATGAGGTAGCGCTGCACGGCGGCAGTGACTGCATTGAACCGAACGTGTCCTGGGCATACGACCGTCCGGGTGGGTACCGGGTCTTTCACCTTTCCCCCGGCGGTGCGGTCGACGACTGGTACCTGCTCGAGAACCTGGCCATGGTATATCGCTGTGGTACGTGGGACAGAAACCCGATGGTTGCGATATCGCCCCTGTTGGTGGACATCCCCGGCCCCCCGTTCTACGACCTGTACATGTCGCGCATGGGCCTGGACCCGAGATACGCCCGGATCGCCAACCATGCGCTCAACCTGCTGAGCGAAGACTTCGCGGGTTCGCGGTTGGCGGAGGACCTGACCGAGGAGCGCGACTGGACGTGGCAGGACGGAGAATACGTGGTCTCGAGCGTCCCGGAGCGACCTCCGGTCGACTTGAGTGTGAACTTCGCCGTCGAGTGGCTGCAGTTCCGCGCTCCCCGACCGGGGCTCACTCGCGTCTGGTTGAACGGCCTTGTCGAGGCGTCCGCTCTCCGGCCGGCCGAACAGGACCGGCAGGAAGTCTATAGCGTGAACGCCGTGTGGACCCTCCTCGACGAGGATGGACTGCTATACCGGCACATTCCGTTCTCGTTCGATCTGCCGGTGGTCGAAGAGCTGGATGATGAGACGGGCATCGCTCTTCGCAAGCCGACAGACCTGGCACCGGGCACGTACCGCTGGATGCTGGTGGTGTCCGATGCCAACTCGACCGTGGAGGAAGACGACGAGAAGGTCCGGGGCGGCTATGCGAGTGGGGAAGTGATCGTCCGGGACCTGGGGACGGACTTGCCGGTGCTCTCCGACGTGGCCGTATCCGCGGATTCAGCCGGCGTGTGGTCCCCCGCGGCGGGCATCCATCTCAATCCGTCGCCGGTTCGCGCTACGGGCGATGATGGAGTGGCCTTCATCTACTATGAGGCTTACAACCTCACTCCGGGCGGGCGGTACGAGACGAGGGTGGTGCTTCAGCCGGAAGGGGACGGCCAGCCGTTCGACCTGTCCTATCCGGGTACGGTCCGGGGCGGCGCAAGCATCGTGACCCGCGGACATCTGCGGGTGGACCTCTCCGCCTCTTCGCCGGGCCTCTACGAAGTGTCCGTCACCGTGAGAGACCTGACGAGCGGGCACGTCACCCTTCCAGTGGAAACCGAGATCTACGTGAATCGGGACTGAGCGGGCTGCCGTCCCGCCTATAGCTCGAGTTCCGCCTGGGTCTCTCCGGGAGATACTGCCCCGGTGTCCAGGTCGGCCCCAGGATCCTCAACCGCCGCGTCGGATTCACCGTCTTCGATCTCGGCCGGCTCTTCGCCCGACGAAGCGCGTAGCGGGTGCAGCGCTACGATCGGCCCCGTGCGTTCACTCAACGCGTCGATCCGCACCGAGGCGCCACGCCGCGGCTTCACGGGCAAAGAGTCGACGGAGATGGGTACGACTTCACCTGACTCCAATTCGCACATGCCCAGGTCGCCGGGGTGGACCGCGAGCACACCGACCAGGAGACCCGCCCGATCGGTGTCCGGCAGCAGTGCCATTCCCTTTCCAGCCCGACCCTGGCGTTTCAGTTCCGTAAAGGGGACGCGCTTCCCGAGTCCGTCCGCACCCACTACGAGCAATTCGCTGTCCCTCCGCGGGGCCAGGGCGGTCACCAGCTCATCGGTCTTTCCGACCTCGATCCCGCGAACTCCCTTTGCCGTTCGACCCATGGTCCGGACTTCGTCCTCGGAGAACCGAATGGCCAGACCTTCCCTCGTGGCCAGCAGGAGATCGCCCGTTCCAACGCTCGGCCGCACCATCATCACTTCATCATCGCCGGCGAGACCGATGGCACGGATTCCGCCGGATCGCACGTTGGAGTACTCGGAAAGCGCGGTGCGCTTGACCTGGCCATGCCTGGTGACGAACAACAGGAACTTCTCTTCGTCGAATTCCGGCACAGGCACCACGGAGACGATCCGGTCGCCCGCATCGAGCTCCACCAGCTCCGAGATCTGCTTCCCGCGCGAGCTGCGCGTACCGCGGGGAAAGTCCTTGACCTGGACGGAGTGCACACTGCCCTGAGCGGTGAACAGCAGGATCTCCGTCGCTCCGCGAGCCACAAAGGTCTGACGCACGAAGTCGCCGTCCCGCTGTGCCATGGCCTCGGCCCCGGACATGCCCCCGCTGCCCCGCACGGCCAACGCCTTGGCGTATCCGAGCCGGCTGATCATCACCAGGGACGACTCGCCGCCCTCGCCGGCTGGAAGCGGGAACGGCTCGCTCTCGTCGAGGATTTCCGTCCGCCGATCGTCTCCGTAACGAATCACGAGCTCTGCGAGCTCGGATCGCAGCAGGTCCCGCCGGGCCGCGTCTTCCTGGACGAGGTGTCGCAGCTCCTCGATCCGACCATGCAGGCCTTCGAGTTCCTCGATCAGCTTCTTCCGCTCGAGTTGGGTAAGGCGGGCCAACCGCATGGCAAGAATGGCCTCGGCCTGTCGCTGGGACAGGCCGAATTCCGCGCACAGCCGATCGGCGGCCGCCTTCGGGGACGTCGACGCCCGTATCAACTCGATCACGCGGTCGATGTGATCGAGCGCGGTCAGGAGGCCCTCCAGCACGTGAGCCCGGTCTTCCGATTTGTTGAGTTCGAAGGCCGCGCGCCGCCGGATCACGTTCAGCCTGTGGTCCACGAAGCACTGCAGCGCCTGCTTGAGATCCAGCTGCTCGGGCTTTCCGTCCACCAGGGCCAGCATGATGACTCCGAACGTGCTCTTCAACTGAGTCTTCAGGAACAGCGTCTTGATGAGCTTCTTCAGGTCGACATCGCGCTTCAACTCGATCACCAGGCGCACACCGTCCCGGTCCGACTCGTCACGAAGGTCGGTGATCGCGTCGACGCGGCCGCTGCGGACGATCTTCGTGATCTGCTCGATCACGCGCGTCTTGTTGACCTGGTAGGGCAGCTCGGTGACTACGAGCGACGTCTTTCCGTACATGCCCTCTTCGAGGTGCATGCGGGCCCTCATCTCGACCAGGCCGCGGCCTTTCCGGTAGGCGTCTCCGATCCCTTCCCAGCCCCAGATGTAGCCACCAGTCGGGAAGTCGGGTCCCTCGACGAGTTCGACGAGGTCCTCGACGCTGCAATCGGGATGACGCACCAGGTGATCTGTGGCGGCTGCCAGTTCTCGCATGTTGTGCGGCGGGATCTTCGTCGCCATCCCGACGGCTATACCATCGGAGCCGTTCAGCAGCAGATGCGGGAGGCGCGCCGGCAGGGTCGAGATCGATGTCCGTGAGCAGCTCCATCGCCACCTGTGCGAGCTTGGCCTCCGTATACCGGTAGGCGGCCGCGCTGTCGCCGTCGATCGAGCCGAAGTTCCCCTGTCCGTCAATCAGCGGATAGCGAAGCGAGAATTCCTGCACCATGCGGACGAGCGTATCGTAGACCGCGCTGTCTCCATGCGGGTGGTACTTGCCGAGCACATCGCCGACGACCGTCGCGCACTTCTTGTGCTCCCGTTCCGGGAGAAGGCCCAACTCGTACATCGCATACAGGATCCGGCGATGAACGGGTTTGAGGCCGTCCCGCGCATCGGGAAGAGCTCGCTGCACGATGACGCTCATGGAGTAGTCGATGAAGGAGTCGCGGAGCTCCTCCTCGATGAGCCGGGTGACGATTCTTTCGTTGCGGGCAGTCGTTTTCACTGTGAAACGGCGCGTCCTTTC
>JBDHBK010000291.1:0-3647 GCA_039592635.1 Gemmatimonadota bacterium | reverse complement strand
ATCTACGGCCGCGAGTACTGCCAGGACCGTGCCGCCTTCCTGCCGAACGGCCTCGCATGCCTGGAGTGCCGAGCCACCCGTCGTGATGACGTCCTCCACGACGATGACCCGCGCACCCTGCTCGAAGCATCCCTCGATCCGTTGGCCGGTCCCATGCCTCTTCGGCTTCTTACGCACGGAGAACGCGTGCACCGGTCGTCCGCGCCTCCAGGTCTCTCCAGCGATGGCGTAGGCGATGGGGTCCGCTCCCATCGTCAGCCCACCGATCACGTCTGGTTCCAGCCCCGCGGCTTCGAGGGCGTCGGTCCCAACCTCTCCCAGGAGAACCTGCCCTTCGGCGTGCATGGTCGTGGTCCGGCAGTCGATGTAGAACCGGCTCTTGCGGCCCGAAGCCAGGACGAAGTCGCCTTCCCGGAACGACCGTTCGACAAACAGGCGAAGAAGCCTCTCTCGCGCGTTCATTTCGCTCTCTGTCAGGATGTGGGTCCGGCTTTCCGATAGGCCCGCTGCGCGTCGCGACAGGCGGCGGACTCGCTGCACGTCCCGAATACCTTGACCTGCCGGGTGATGGTCTCGAAACCGTTCTCGGTGGCGACCTCGGCGAGGACGCGGTCCAACTCGGGATGATGGAACGTCGCGACGCGACCGCATTCGGTGCAGATCAGGTGATCGTGCTGCGCGGCTCCGACCTGCGTCTCATACCGTTTGAATCCCTCGTCGAAGTCGTGCTCCGCTGCCAGACCCAGTTCCACGAGAAGGGCCAGGGTGCGGTACACCGTGGCCTTGCCAGCGTGCTCGCCGCGCTGGCGAAGGGCTGCCGCGACGTCGTCCGCCGACAGGTGGCGGGTAGACTCGAACAGGATCTGCGCAATGGCCTCGCGCTGGTGCGTGAACGGGAGTTCTCGCTCACGGAGTTCACCTCGTAGGACCTGCATCATCACGGCTGCGCACCCAAGAGGCGGTAGCGTGGACACGGTGGTCGAAGGGTTGGACATGGACGGCTCGCCCGCGGCATCTGAGGTCAGTGAAGCTCGTGTGGCAACCCGGTGCGCGGGCTCCTCACGGTCGTCTCAACGTATTGAGAATGTATCGGTTCCGAGACCGGTTCTCAATCCGCTTGCGCCCGGAGCGGGCCGACGCATCTTGGCATGCAGGGAGCTTCCACACGAACCTCACCCGGACTGCGAATCATGATCGACGCCATTGCTTCCGGCCGACCTGCGCTGCGGCGAATCAGTGATCGGATCACGCTGCTTTCCGCGTTGCTGGCCATTCCCGTTCTCGCCGGTTGCGGCGAGGCAGGTGGTACGGCCGGGGGTGTCGCGACGGATCAGCCGGTTCCGATAGTCGTCGGTCAAGAAGTCCGAACCGCGCAGATCCGCATCGGTGGAGTCGAGGTGACCGCAGAAATAGCGGACAACGAAGAGTTGCGGGCGAAGGGCCTCATGAACCGCGACTCGCTGGCCGAGAATCACGGCATGCTTTTCGTATACGGAGCAGCGCAGGTGCGGTCGTTCTGGATGCGGAATACGCGAATCCCCCTCGACATCGCATTCATCGATTCCAACGGCGTCATCATCAACATCGAACAAATGGAGCCCCAGTCAGACGAGAACTACTACTCACAGGGGCCCATGATGTACGCCCTGGAGATGGACCAGGGCTGGTTCGAGGCGAATGGAGTTGGACCGGGAGATCGCCTCGAGTTCTGAGATTCGACCAAAGGCGGGTGCCATAATGTCACAGTATCGGGAGGAAATGGACTCAATGGGTCCCGTCCGCATTCCCGCGGACATGCTGTACGGAGCGCAGACCGAGAGAGCGCGCCAGAATTTTCCGATCAGCCGGCTTCGTTTCGACCGTCGTTTCCTCTTTGCACTGGGAGTGATCAAGAGAGCCGCTGCGGAAGTGAACGAGGACCTGGGACTGCTCGATTCCGAACGCGCAGGGGCCATCAAACAGGCGGCGCAGGAACTGATGGACGGCGATCTCGACGCCCACTTCGTGCTGGACATCTTCCAGACGGGTTCGGGAACCTCAACCAACATGAATGCCAATGAGGTGCTTGCGAACCGGGCCAACCTGATTCTGGGCGGTGAGGTCGGGACGAAGGAGCCCGTGCACCCGAACGACCACGTGAATATGGGGCAGTCGAGCAACGACGTGATCCCCACGGCCGTGCACGTGTCAGCCCTGTTCGCGGTCGAGGGCGAGCTGATCCCGGCCCTCACCCACCTCCGGGGGGCGCTCGACGCGAAGGCCGACGAGTTCGACGGAGTGTACAAGGCCGGCCGCACTCACTTGCAGGACGCGACCCCGATGCGGCTGGGGCAGGAATTCGGCGGGTATGCCAGCCAGATCAAGCACGGCATCGGCCGGGTGGAGAGAGCGCGCGACTCGTTGCGTGAGCTGGCGATCGGTGGCACTGCCGTCGGAACCGGCATCAACACCCACCCGGAATTCGGCAGCCGAATGGCGGAGAAGATCAGCGCCATCACCGGCGTGAAGTTCTACGAGGCAGAGAATCACTTCGAGGCGCAGGCGGCTCGCGATGCCACGGTAGAAATGAGCGGCATGCTCAAGGTCGTCGCCTGCAGCCTGATGAAGATCGCCAACGATCTGCGCTGGCTGGCGAGCGGCCCCCGAACCGGGATCGGTGAGCTCAACCTTCCGGAATTGCAGCCGGGCTCCTCGATCATGCCGGGCAAGGTCAACCCGGTGATGTCGGAAATGCTGACCATGGTGGCGGCACAGGTCATCGGGAACGACGCGGCGATCACGATCGGCGGCGAGCGCGGAAACTTCGAGCTGAACGTCATGATCCCCGTGATGATTCACAACCTGCTCGAGTCGATCGAGATCATCTCGACAGGCAGCCACACGTTCGCGGATAAGTGCGTGGCGGGCATTACGGCGAACGTCGATCGCTGCATACGGAACGCCGAGACGACCGGTTCGCTGTCGACGGCCCTTGCCCCCGTAATCGGGTACGACAAGGCGGCCGAGGTAGCGAAGAAGTCGCTCAAGGAGGACAAAACCCTGCGCCAGGTCGTGCAGGAGATGGACCTGATGAGTGACGAGGAGCTAGACTCGATCATCGATTTTGCGAAGATGACAGCGCCTAACGTCACGTAGGCGGACGCATCCGCGACGCCTGTCGCCTTCCTTTCCGCGCTAGTCCTCGCTTCGCTGCGGAGACGCGCTCCCGGAAGGCGACAGGGGCCGCGAGCACGCCGCTTCGCAACGCACTGCGCCCGGATGAGGAGAGGAGGTCTCGGTGTTCGATCCGAAGAACAGAATTCACTGGTTGGCGGTGATCGTCATCGCGATCATCCTCATTCTGATCCTTGGGGTGACCACGACCGCCTCGGTCTAGCCACATTCCACGCGGCGAATCGCCGTCCGGCCGTTGTTGGTGGAGGGAATGTGAAGAGACGCCGGTTGTCTGTTCCCGGAGCACGTCTCCGCAGCGGAGCGACGACTAGTGCGAAGGGGACTGACTCCGGCGTCTCTATTCAGCGCTGGTCAGCAACATCGCCCGCGTCGGCAGCAGCCGCTCGGCTTGTGCCGCCGAGATCCGGTAGGCCAGGGCGTTGTCCGCCCGGCGGACCAGGAATTCGGGCGCATCCGGAGCGGTGAGGAATAGC
>JBDHBK010000290.1:0-3668 GCA_039592635.1 Gemmatimonadota bacterium | reverse complement strand
CGATGGCGAAGAAGATGAAGGCCCACATGATTCCGATCGTGAGGGCCGTGGTTCGTACGCAGAATCGCATCGGAGCCTCCGCGATTGAGGAAGGTCCCGCGCCGCACGCGGGACCCGCGCAACATACGGCGACCTGCCCCTACAGTGCAGCCAGCGCCGCCTCGAAATCAGCCATCAGGTCTTCCGTGCCCTCGATACCCACCGACACCCGGATCAGACCGTCCGTCACGCCCACTTCGGCCCTTTCCGCAGGTGTGAGCCCGGCATGGGAGGTAAGGGCCGGCAGCGTGATCAGCGTCTCGACCCCGCCCAGGCTTGGCGCGACGATTGGAATGGTGACCGCCTCGGCGAACGACTTCGCCGCTTCCGCTCCTCCGGCGAGCTCGAAGCTCAGCATCCCACCGAATCCATCGAATAGCTTCGCCGCCCGATCGTGTCCCGAGTTGGAGGGCAGGCCGGGGTAGTTGACGCGTGTCACCGCCGGGTTCGCTTCGAGCACGCGGGCCAGCGCCAGGGCGCTCTCGTTCTGCTGCCGCACCCGCACGGCGAGGGTCTTGAGCCCCCTGTGGAGAAGGAAGCAGGCGTGGGCGTCCAGCGAGCCGCCCAGGTAGTTCATCATCTTCTTCACTCGCGCCACCACGTCGGCCTGTCCGATCACGGCCCCGCACACGATGTCCGAGTGTCCGTTCAGGTACTTGGTGCCGCTGTGGAGAGACAGATCGAAGCCGATCTCCGACGGGCGGAAGTTGACCGGGCTGGCGAACGTGTTGTCGATCACCGAGATCAGTTCGTGCTCGCGGGCGAATGCCACTACGGCCTCCAGGTCTGCCACCTGCACCAGCGGGTTGGTGATCGCCTCGACGTAGATCATCCGGGTCTCGGGCCGCAGCGCATCCGCCCAGCTGTCGGGCCGGTCCCCGGCCACGAAGTCACACGTAAGGTCGTGGCGGCCGAACTCCCGCCGCGCGTAGTCGTACGTCCCGCCGTACAGGCAGTCCTGGAAGATCACGTGATCGCCGGCCGACAGCAGGGAGTGGAAGATTGTGGTGATCGCGGCCATGCCGCTGGTGGTGACCACCGCGGACTCGGCGTTTTCGAGCGCCGCCAGCTTGGCCGCGAGCACCGTATGATTGGGCGAGTTGCTGAGTCGCATGTACTTGATGTCGTGGTACTCCTCGCCCTCCACGGACTCGAAGTTGGCGGACTGGAATATGGGCAGTGCCACCGCGCCCTCGATGCCGGGGCGAATTTCGCCGGCGTGGATGAGCTGGGTGTCGATGGAGCCGTCTCTCTTCGTCATGGATCTTCCCCCGGGTGCGATTCGATGCGCGCGTCCGGCAGGTTAATCGGTGGGCGTGGTGGGTGGCCAGTGGTGCCGGGAGATGCCGTGACCCCGTAACATGGACGGACGCGTGCAGGTACTCTCCTACTCTCGGCGGCCATGCACGAACGTATACCGCAGATCCTCACGTCCGATCCGCCAATGGCGGAGCAGGGAATCAGCATCGGCCGGTCGCGTGAGGGGCGGGCGATCGAGGCCTTCCGATTCGGGTCGGGTACGTTTCGCGTGAGCCTCATCGCCGGCAGTCACGCCGACGAGCCAGTCGGCCCGCGAATGCTCCGGCATCTCGTTTCCTACCTGGACTCGCTTCCCGCGAACGACCCGATGGTGACCGGGTACGAGTGGTGGATCATCCCGCACTTGAATCCGGACGGCCAGGAGCGGAATCGGTCGTGGGCCGAGGGTCGGAGCGACGCGTACGATGTCGGAGCCTACCTGGAACGCGTCGTTCGCGAGCTGCCGGGGGACGACATCGAGTTCGGGTATCCACGGGACGCCGCCGACACGGAAGCGCGCCCCGAGAACCGGGCGGCCTGGGTTTGGTGGAGCAGTGCAGCAGGACCGTTCGACCTGCACGTGTCACTGCACGGGATGGGATTCGCGGCTGGTCCCTGGCACCTGGTGGAGGCAGCGTGGCGCGACCGGTGCGGAATCCTGATCGAGCGGTGCAGTGCCGCCGCGCACGACCTCGGGTATGTTCTGCATGACGTCGAACGGCACCGAGAGAAGGGGTTCGAGAGAATCCGCCGGGGCTTCTGCACTCGCCCGGACTCGCGGCGCATGCGAGAGCATTTCGAGGCGCTGGGAGACTTGGAGACCGCCGGGCTGTTCCGCCCCAGTTCGATGGAGGCCATAAGGGCCCTGGGGGGCGATCCGCTGACGCTGGTGTCTGAGATGCCGCTGTTCCTGACCCCCGGTGTAGGAGATGAACTGGGACCGCCGGATCCTGCGCTCGAGGCATGGCGCGCCCGGATCATGGACTGGCGGGGTCGGCTCGCCAAAGGAGGCGACACGAGTGCCGTCTCGAACGAGGCCGCGGCGATGGGAATGACGGCGATGCCGATCACGGATCAGATGACATTGCAGTGGAGACTGGTAACGGCGGGCATTGAACAGGTGGAGGGTGAGCGGGGATGCTGAAGCGCGTGTGCATGATCATGGTGCTGGTGTTCGGCACGGCTGACCTTCTTTCGGCCCAGGCGGTCCGCGGACGGCTTCTCGACGCCTCTTCCGCGGAGCCCGTGGCGGGGGCCCTGATCGTGCTCCTCGATGCTGACGGTACCGAGGTGACCAGCACGGTCACCGGAGTTCGCGGGACCTACCACCTCCGCGCTCCGGGAGCGGGGGTATTCAGGCTCCGGGCTGAGCGGATAGGCTTTCAGAGTTCACTCTCCAGGGACATCACCCTGCTGGCGAACGAGACCGTCACCGAGGAACTCACCGCTTCCTCCAGCGCCATCGTGTTGCCGGTCCTGTCGGTCGAGAGTGAGACCGAGTGTAGTGTTCGCCCGGAAGAGGGCGAGGCCACTTATGTACTGTGGGAGGAGGCCCGTAAGGCGCTCGAGGTCACGGAGCGGACGGCGGCCGACTACCGCTTCGAAGCCGTCACGTACCAGCGGCACGTCAACCTGTGGGGGGAGGCCCTCGAGCAGGGGGACGTGCAGTTCGTGTCTTACGCGGGCCGCCATCCCTGGCGCAGCGTGCCGATTGACGAGCTTGAAGAGCACGGGTATGCCCGGGAAGCGGAGGAAGGCACCTACTTCTACGGACCGGACGCGGAGGTCCTGCTCTCGGACCAGTTCCTGGACTCCCATTGCTTTCGCTACCGGACCGGAGACGACGACGTGGTCGTCGGCCTGGCCTTCGAACCGGTGCGCGAGGTGGACGACAGGGTGGACGTGGACGGAGTGCTGTGGCTGGATCGCGAGACGTCACGGCTCCGCACCCTCGAGTTTCGCTACACGGGCATTCCGCGACCGGCGCATCTCGGCACGGGTCCCGGGCCCTACGGCCAGATGGAATTCGATCAGCTGCCCGATGGAGGCTGGATCGTCCGGGACTGGTGGATTCGCACGCCGACGGGATCGCGAGATCGAGGCCCGCAAACGTACGTGACCTACGCGCAGCAGGGTGGGCGGGTGAACCAGACCGAGAGGCTGGGTGCCTCCCGGAATGACATGCGGCCCGTCCCCTCGGTTTACGGTCCGCCACCCTCCGCCGACAGTTCCGGAACTCCATGATCGGAGCCATCATCGCCGGCCTGTCAGCGGGAGCGATTCACGTCCTCGCCGGGCCTGAACACCTGGCGGCCGTCGCGCCCCTCGAC
>JBDHBK010000289.1:0-3691 GCA_039592635.1 Gemmatimonadota bacterium | reverse complement strand
GAACAGAAACTCCGCCAGGGCCCGGGCCGTCTCGGTCTTGCCGACCCCCGTGGGCCCAAGGAAGATGAAGCTGCCCACGGGACGATCGGGATCCTGCAATCCGGCACGACTCCGCCGTACAGCGTTGGAAACTGCCGTAATCGCTTCGCTCTGATTGACGACCCGTTCGTGCAGGTGGTCCTCGAGATGCGTCAGTCGATCCTGTTCGGTCTCCAGCATTCGGGTTACCGGGATCCCCGTCCACGAAGCGACGACCTCAGCGATGTCCTCAGCGTCCACCTCTTCCTTGAGAAGGCTGCCCGCAGCCTGCATCGCCGTCAGATCGGCTTCCGCCTCGACGAGGCTATCGCGCAGGCGGGGCGCATCGCCGTACGTAATCTCCGCTGCCCGCTGCAGGTCCCCGGCTCGCGTGGCCTGCTCGGCGGCTACGGACGTCTCCTCCAACTCTCTCTTCAGCCCCCGCACCCGCTCAATGGCATCCTTCTCCAGACCCCACCGCGCCTTGAGCCCCGCGAGTTGCTCCCGGATCCCTGCCAATTCCGTTTCGAGATCGCTGAGCCGCTCCGTGCTGGGGGCGTCGGATTCGTCTCGCAACGCCTCTCGCTCGATTTCGAGCTGCACGGCCCGTCGCTCCAGTACGTCGATCTCCTCCGGCATCGAGTCGATCTCTATTCGTAGCCTTGATGCGGCTTCGTCCATCAGGTCGATGGCCTTGTCCGGCAGGAACCGGTCTCCGATGTACCGGTCCGACAGGCGAGCTGCCGCCACCAGAGCCGGATCCGTGATCCGTACTCCGTGGTGCACCTCGTACTTCTCCTTCAATCCGCGCAGTATCCCGACCGTTTCCGACAGACCCGGTTCCCCGACAAAGACGGGCTGGAACCGACGTTCGAGGGCGGGATCCTTCTCGATGTGTTTGCGGTACTCGTCGAGCGTGGTGGCGCCGACCATCCGGAGTTCCCCCCGCGCCAGTGGTGGCTTCAGCATGTTGCCGGCGTCAACCGCGCCTTCCGCTGCGCCAGCACCCACGATCGTGTGCAATTCGTCGAGGAATACGATGTACTTGCCCTTCGCCTCCGTGATCTCCTTGAGGGCCGACTTGAGTCGTTCCTCGAACTCTCCCCGGTACTTCGCTCCCGCCAGCATGGCGCCGATATCCAACTGGATCAGTCTCTTGCTCCGCAAACTCTCCGGCACGTCCCCTGCAACGATACGCTGCGCGAGCCCCTCGGCGATCGCCGTCTTTCCCACGCCTGGCTCGCCGATGAGCACCGGGTTGTTCTTCGTGCGCCGCGACAGGACCTGCATGACCCGTCGAATCTCGGAATCCCGACCGATCACGGGGTCCAGCTCGCCGGCGCGCGCGCGTTCCGTGAGATCTACGCCGAAGCGCTCCAGGGCCCTGTACTTCCCTTCCGCCTCCTGGTCCGTGACCTTGTGTGGCCCCCGGACCGACTCCATGGCTTCGCGCAGCGCCTCCCGCGTGGCGCCCTCGTTGGCGAGTATCTGTCGGGTGCTGCTGGCCTGCTTGCTCGCGAGAGCGATCAAGAGATGCTCGGTGGACACGTAGAGATCGTCCATGCGCCGAGCCTCGGCATCTGCTTCGTCCAGAACCCGGCCGAGCTCGCGACTGGCCGCCGGTGCCGCACCCGTCTGCCGCGGGAGCCGCGCCAGGCTCTCATCCACCGCGGATCGGATCTGCTCCGGCTCCGCGCCCACCTTCCGCAGCACGGGTTCGACGATTCCGTCTTCCTCGGCCAGCAAGCCGGCCAGGAGGTGTATGTCTTCGACCGCCGGATTACCCCCACGCCGCGCGATTTCCGCCGCTTCCTGAAGGGACCGGCTCGCCCGAACCGTCAGTCTGTCTGCTGGAATCATGTATGTAGTGCCTCGCTTAGATTCTCCGTGAGTGGGCCCGGTGTGCCTTTCGGCAAGCGGCCTGCTGCCTGCACGCTGCCAGACGGCCAACGAGCCTCACAAACTTCTGCCTGGAGAAAGGCAAGAGCTGTGCCCCGTGCGAGTGCCTTCGTGGCACGAATCGCCGCCATTTGGGCGCCCCCGGTGCCGCCCTCGGCCAGCTTCTGCCGATTGGACAGTAGTCAGCGAAGTCGCGGACCGTACAGGAGTGCATTCGTGAACAGTACAAAGTTAGCAGGCCACATTAAGCGAAAGAGCGGATCGTCAGCGAACATAATGACTTTCCCTCCCCCCACTCGAGCAACTGACAGCCACGTGGAAGCGGAGATTTCCTGCAGCTTGTCCTCGCTCACGACGCCGCTCACTGCATGAAGCGACTCTCCGAAGGACGCTACGGTCTCATGATCTGCAGAGGGCTCGAGGCCCAGGTCGTCGAGGTGGAGCGTGAAGCTCGATGCGCCTTCGTTCCCCAGCCCCGCTCCCCACGCCAGCGGATGATCTTCGTCCACGGTGAGAGGCAGGATGATCCCGGTTACCGCATCGTCCCAGGCATCAGAGCGGCGCTCCTGCATCGTTCGGAGGCCCAGGCGCCGCCGCTCCCCCTCCGGGAGTTCTGAGTCCTCGGCCGTCCGGAGATCGATGTCCGCGAGGGAGCCCGCGGCCCACCGGGTAGACCGCCCGAGGGTTACCATCGTTCCCCCCTGCTCCACCCACTCCCTCAATCCCGCCGCGAGACTCTCGGCGGCCCGCATCGGGCTGCCTGAAGGAACGACCAACACATCGTAGTCGGCCAGATCGGAACGGCCTGTCGTCGGCGCGTTCAGGGCGTCGAACGGAATGCCGGCGAGTACTTCAAGCAGGTACCAGGCGGCCCCGGCGCTCGTTGCTGAGAATCCCCGTCCCATCAGGACGCCAATCCGAGGCGCCTGCAATGTGATCGATGAGCCCGTTCCCAGGTCGTGTCCGCTGGACGTCGAGCCACTGCCGACCGGATGCGCCATCGCCGCGAATCCAGTCGAAGTGAGGAAAGCAGCCGCCCCCTCGTCCCCAGGGAGGAAGACGGTACCCTCAGGCCAGGATACGCCGTCCTGCTCGAAGGCTCCCCGCAAAGCGAAGGCTCGCCCTCCCTGCTGCAGAAAGCGCATGAGGGGCCCGGCCGCTCGGAAGGATGGCAGGACAAGCCAGCCATAGGCTGGCTGAACTTCCTCCTCGCTCGGCGCCTCGCGGAACACCGGTAGGGCCTCGAAGGCCCCGGCGTCCAGTGAGCCAGCCGAATGCGCCTCCACGCCGTATGCGTAGGGAAGCGACCACGCCGTGATGTCGTAGGTCGCGGTCACGTCTTCATCCAGAGACGTCTCAGGTTGGAGGAGCGTAACCGCGAGACGGCCTCGCGGCTGGCGCGCGCGAACCCGGTACGTTCCTACCGGAAACTCCACTCGCTCCGTGAATCCGGGGTGCGGACTTGCAGACGCCCGAAACGGTCGGACGGCTCGCTCGACTCGAACACCCTGGATCTGCAGGGCCTCCGCCAGCTCATGCAGAGCCGAAGGATCGGGGCCCGGGACGAGCAGGACATCCGGCTGGTCCGCTCCCTGACTGCGATGGAAGCCGGCAAACTCCGTGAGCAACTGAGTCTTTCGGGCCGCCGCCGCCCTCAAGGTAGACAGCCCGGCAACGCGATGGTGCGTCGCCCGGTCCTCCAGCCTCAGGTTCGTCCCATCTGGACGGCGCACGACGAGGCCTGCCCCGCCGCTGCCTGCCTGCTCATACGTCA
>JBDHBK010000288.1:0-3702 GCA_039592635.1 Gemmatimonadota bacterium | reverse complement strand
TGACTCTCGACAGGCGGTAGGCGTGCACTGGGCCGTTATCATCGGTCTCGTCCTCATGATACCGATCCTCGCGATCGTTCTGGACTCGTCTGTTGGACAGGCGTGGGCCAATCGGATTGCCAGGGGCAGTGAGGACGGGAAGTCTCCCGAGCTCGAATCGCGGGTCGATGAGCTGGCGGCCGAGGTCAAGTACCTCACCGAAAGCATGGAGAGCCTTCGAGAAGAGACGGAGTTCGTGCGCCGGCTGGTAGAGGGAACGGGCGACGACGCGTCTCGCCTCGGGCCGGGTGAGTGACGCGGCCCCTGTCACTGACGGGTCAGCCGGTATCCCGACCCCGAAACGCCGGCTGAATCCGTTTCGCCGGCGGCCAGCCACGGCCGTCGGAACCGGGATCTTCCTCAGTCGACTCACGGGTCTCGCCCGAGACTCCGCGCTGGCAGCATTCCTTGGGACCGGCTTGCTCGCCGACGCCTACTGGGCAGCCATCAAGATCCCCAACATCATTCGCAATCTCCTCGGAGAGGGCACGCTATCCGCAGCGTTCGTGCCGGTCTATTCGGAAACACTGGAAAGGCACGGTGGCTCGTCGGAGGAATCGAATCGACTCGCCTCGTCCGTGCTCGGCATCGTTCTGACGGCCGCCGTACTCCTGAGCGCTCTCGGCGTGATCCTCGCTCCGTGGATCACCAGCGTGGTCATGGTGGGGGCAGGGGAGGAAACCCGCCGGGTCACCACAGAACTGGTGAGGATCCTGTTTCCCATGTCCGGGGCTCTCATCGTAGGGGCCTGGTTCCTGGGAGTGCTCAACAGTCATGGGAAGTTCTTCCTCCCGTTCGTCGCTCCGACCGTCTGGAATGCGTCGCAGATCGTCGGCCTGTTCCTGGCGCAGGCCGCCGGGAGCCAGAAGTTCGCGCACGCATTGGCATGGTCCGCCCTGGTGGGGAGCCTGCTGCAGGTGGCTGTCCAGGTACCAGCGGCTCTAAGACTGACGGGATCCCTGCGTCCGAGGGTCTCGTGGAGCTGGGAGCCCGTCCGTCGAGTCGCCCGCAACACACTGCCGGTGATCTCGAGCCAGGGGATCTTCCAGATTTCGACGCTGGTCGACATCACTCTGGCTACACTCGTAGGAACGAGTGCCATGTCGGCGCTCGGCTACTCGCAGAGGTTGATCTACCTCCCGATCAGCCTGTTCGGGATCGCCGTGGCTGCGGCGTCCTTACCCAACATGTCCAGAGACGCCACGGCAGCCCGGCTCAGACCTCGACTGGTCAACGGCTTCTTCCAGATCCTGTTCTTCGTGCTTCCCGCGGCGGTGTTCTACCTGCTCTTCGGGGACCTCGTAATTCGTCTCATCTACGAGCGCCGGGCGTTCACTCAAGCGAGCACGGTACTCGTGGCGGCAGTACTCGGTACGTACGCTCTCGGCCTCGTGGCCTCGAGCTCTCTGAAGCTGTTCGCGAGCGGGTTTCATGCCTTGCAGGACACTCGCACTCCCATGCTCCTCGCCGCGGTATCCGTGACCGTCGGCATCGGGATCGCAGTCCTTCTGACGCTGCTCGGCCGGGCCCGGCTCCCGGATCCATACCGACCGTACGCAGCGATGGGAATCGCTCTCGGAGGAGCGGCGGGAGCCTGGATCAACCTCATTCTTCTGTGGACCATGCTCGGCCGGAGGATCGGCACCCTGTTCGATCGCACGGCGGCCAGGGCGACGCTCCGGCTGGCTGCGGGCGCGGGCGCGGCAGCCCTCACTGCCAACGCCGTCCGCGGGTGGTTGGAACCCCAGTGGTCCGGTGGCGGGTTCTTTTCCATTCTCGCGCTCCTGTTGGCCGTTGGCGCCGCCGGAGCGGGGCCCTATCTCTTGATCGCCCGGCGTCCTCCGATCATCCTCCCCGAAGAGGGCCAGCAGGGTGCCCGCTGAGCGCTTGCAGGAGCAGCTTAAGACCCTCCCGAACCGGCCCGGCGTGTACCTGTTCCGCGGCGCGGATAGCGAGATCCTGTACATCGGGAAGGCCACCTCGCTGCGCAGCCGGATGCGCAGCTACTTCGGCGCCTCGGCGGATCGGTCTTTCAAGCTTCGAGAGCTCTCGCGGCGTACGGCGTCGCTGGAGACATTCGTCGTAGCGTCTCCCGCCGAGGCGCTGCTGCTCGAATCGAATCTGATCAAAGAGCACGCCCCGCGGTTCAACATCCAGTTGAGAGACGACAAGTCCTTTCCGTACGTCAAGGTGACCGTACACGAGCCGTTCCCGAGGGTCCTGGTCACCCGGCGGCTGGTCCGTGACGGCTCGCGCTACTTCGGTCCGTTTACCGACGTCGGAGCCATGCGACGGGCCCTCAGGATGATCCGGCAGATGTACTTCGTGCGCAGCTGCCACTACGATCTTCCGCGCGAGGCGCCGGACCGACCTTGCCTCGACTACTTCATCGATCGATGCCGCGCCCCCTGCGTGGCCAGGCAGTCAAAGGCCGACTACCGTGAGATGATCGACCAGATCCTGGAGATTTTGTCCGGACACACCGGCCGGCTCAAGCGAGATGTTCGCCGCCAGATGGATGAAGCGGCCGAGGGCCTCGACTTCGAGCGTGCAGCGGGCCTTCGCGACATACTTCGCGGGCTGCAGTCCATGGAGAAACGGCAGACGTCCATCGACTTCCGTGGCGGCGATCGTGACGTCCTGGGCATCGCCAGGAGCGGGGAGACAGCTTGTTGCCTCTTCCTGCGCGTTCGTGAGGGGAAGCTCCTGGGCCGCTACGTGCACTTCTTGCACATCGGGGAGGGAACGGACGACCTCTCGGCGCTGACTTCGGCCGCAATCAAGGGGGCGTACCTGCGGCAGGACGATCTGCCACCCGAGTTGCTGGTCCCGGCAGACTTCGAGGATCGCGCGTTGATCGTGTCCATGCTCTCCGAGCGTCGGGATGGGGCCTTCGCTATCCGGGTGCCACAGCGGGGAACCAAGCGCCGGCTTCTCGATCTGGCGGAGGGCAATGCGGCGCACATACTGGCGGAGAGGGCGGAGCTGGAGTCAGGCCGGGTGGGTGAAACCGTGGTCCCGCCGGGCGCCCGTGAGCTCGCCGCCGCCCTGGGCCTTGAGTCTCCTCCACGGGACATCGCCTGCTTCGATATCTCGACCCTGAGTGGGCGCGACTCCGTCGGCAGCTCCGTCTGGCTGCGCGACGGAGTACCGCGCAAGAAGGAGTACAGGCGCTTTCGGATTCGCGAGACAACCGACGGTCAGACCGACGACTTCTCCATGATGCAGGAGGTCGTGGGGCGGTACTTCACCCGCCGGGTATCAAGGGGAGAGGCGATTCCCGATCTGGTCGTGATCGACGGAGGCAAGGGACAGCTCAGTGCCGCGCTGCATGCCATGGAGGGCGCCGGGGTGTCGGACATTCCGGTGGTGGCGCTCGCGAAGCGTCTCGAGGAGGTGTTCGTGCCAGGGTCGAGTGCACCCCTCGTCCTCGATCGCCGGAACCAGGGCCTCCGCTGGCTTCAGCGTGCCAGGGACGAGGCCCATCGATTCGCCGTCGACTACAACCGGAAGTTGCGCAGACGCCGCACCTTGCGATCCGGTCTCTCAGAGGTGCCGGGCGTGGGCCCCACTCGTGAGAAGGACCTTCTGCGGGAATTCGGAAGCCTCGCGGAGATCCGCAAGGCCAGCATTGAAGAGTTGACGCGAGTGCGCGGGGTCGGA
>JBDHBK010000287.1:0-4397 GCA_039592635.1 Gemmatimonadota bacterium | reverse complement strand
TCGGGCGGGGAGCTGCTCCACCGCTATCGCGACGGCGAGGCGGCCCTGCAGGCCAACCTCGACGATTACGCGTTCCTCGCGTGGGGCGAGATCGAGCTGTACCAGGCTACCCTCGAGCCGCAGCATCTCGATCGTGCGATTCAGCTCACCGACGCGATGGTCGATCGATTCCTCGACGCGGACAGGGGAGGCTTCTTCTTCAGCGCCGCGGGGAAGGCCGACCTGATCGTTCGTCAGAGAGAGGTCTATGACGGGGCCGTGCCGTCCGGGAACTCGGTTGCCCTGCACAATCTGGCTCGTCTGGCGAGACTGACGGGCCGCCCGGACTACGAGAAGCTGGTCTCCGACACGGCCTCCGCGTTTTCGCGCCAGGTCGCGTCGCAGCCGGCGGCCTTCACGTTCTTCCTTTCTGCGATGGACATGGCGATCGGACCGTCCCAGGAGCTGGTGATCGTCGGGAACCCGGACGCGGACGACACGCGTTCACTGCTCGCGGTCGCCAGGGAGGACTACCACCCGAACCTCGTCGTGCTGCTGCGGCCGCCCGGGGATGCGGGAAAGACGATTGCCGAACTGGCGCCGTTTACGGAGAGCTTCGACCTTCTGGACGGTCAGGCCGCGGCTTACCTGTGCAGCGGGTTCGCGTGCGAGCGACCGGTGTCGGAGCCGGACGCCCTGCGCGATCTGATCGGAGACGCCTGACGGCGAAGGATCAGCGCTTGTCGAGCACCGCCTTGAGCTTCACGTGCCACCGGGACACCTCCCCCTGGGAGATGTCGGCCTCGAGTGACGAGACCACTACCCGCTTCAACCCGGGGAGAACGGTGGCCGCCTCGCGCAGTGCGTCGGACACGGCGCCCTCGATCGACTCTTCGGATGACCCTTCGATCTCCAGCTTGATTTCCTGCGACGCCACCAGGATGTCGTCGGAAGAAACGACCGTGGAAAGGTAGCGCTGGCGGGCCCTGCGGCGCCCTTCCTCCATTGCCCGCGTGGCCGTTCCTTCATCGATATCCAGGCCGTCCCGAATCCTCTGCAGGAACTCCTCTTCCTCGGGATCGAGCCGGTGATCCGAGAGCACCTCCGCGACCGCTGCGCCATACACCGCGCACGCCACTTCCTCGTGAACCTCGGAGGCCACCGCATCCGGGAGTACGAGGATCGTCCGGAGGTGACCCAGGTCCGTGACCTCGGCCTCGCTCAGAGCGTGATCCACCAGGCAGAACTCCAGGTATCGCCGGTACAGGTCCCGGCACTGCGACTGCAGCCGCGACAGTTCCACGCCGTGTCCCGTCGCGATCTCAGCGATCCGATCGGCCGTGACCTCGGTGATCTCCGGTGAGCCCGCGAGCAGGGCCTCGATGTCACGGGCTGCCGCTCCCCGGTTCTTTCGGCCGAGAAGGCGTGATCCCAGGCCTCCCGACGGCTCGGGGCTGCTCTCGAACGGTCCTGTCATTCTCGACCTCCTCGTCGCGACGAAATCAGTTGGATGATGTCGTCTATCTACGACCGGGCCGGTACATTGTCGAGGTCGCCTCGCTGAGTGCCCCGCCAGCGGGATGGGGCCGAACGACGGGAGAGCCGCTTGGAAAGATACCTGGACGTACGGGTCGAGGTGGCCGCCGCGCTTGCCACGGGACGACCCGTAGTCGCCCTGGAAACAACCGTATACGCGCACGGTCTGCCTGACCCGATCAACCTCCAGGCGGCAGCAGCCATGGAGGCTGCCGTGCGCGAGGAGGGTGCCGTCCCCGCCACCATCGGCCTCCTGCGCGGACGCGTCATCGTCGGCATGACTCCCGACGAAATCGAGGAATTGGCGACCGGGTCTGCCGTCGCCAAGGTGAGCGTCCGCGACATCGCCCCCGTGATCGCGACCCACCGGCCGGGGGCCACCACCGTGGCGGCCACGGCGGTGCTCGCCAGCACCGCCTCGATCTCCGTCATGGCCACCGGCGGGATCGGCGGAGTGCACCGTGGCGGCGAAGACAGCCTCGACGTGTCGGCCGACATCCAGGCGCTGTCCCGGACCCCCATTGCCGTGGTCTGCTCGGGGGCCAAGTCGGTCCTCGACCTGGGGCGAACGCTGGAGGCGCTCGAGACCCTGGGCGTTCCGGTGGTCGGGTTCGGGACGGATGAATTCCCGGCCTTCTACTCTACGGAAAGCGGTCTCGGGCTGGAGTACAGAGCCGACGACCCGGCGGACATCGCTTCGATCCTCGAGGTGCAGGGCGCCCTGCGGCGCTCGCAGGGAATTCTCGTGGTTCAGCCTCCACCCGCGTCTGAAGCGATTCCGCGGGCCGAGGTCGATGGATGGATCGAAGTCGCTCTCCAGGAAGCGCGGGATTGTGGGATCCGCGGAAAGGACGTCACCCCGTTCCTGCTGGAGAGCGTGTCACGCACGAGCGAGGGGCGCACGCTGGAGACCAACCTCGCGCTACTGGAATCCAACGCCCGCCTCGCCGCGAGGGTCGCCGTCCACCTGTGACGCAGGCGGACGCGCGTCAGCGCAGAAGGTCGTCCAGAATCTGAATTCGGGAGTCGAGGTCCCGCAGAGCGGAAGTGAGGGAGTCGGCGGCACGATGGTCCTCGAGGTCGCGCAGGGCTTCCCGCTCAGCCCACAGCATGTCGCGCAACCGGTGGACTCCGGCGAAACTGAGGCGGGCCACGGCATCCGCACCGAGTTCGCCGTAGCGGGGCAGTCCGTCGCTGCCGCGCATCTCGCGCAGGTAGCTCCGCACGAGCCCGCGTACCACGAGCTCCTCGGCGAATCCGATGTCGTGCTGCTTCCCCATCACCTGATAGGACGCCCCGCTCAGGAGGACCGTCACATTGGCGGGGCGGTCAACCGCCACCACCGAACCAGGGAGAACCGTGCAAGATCGGAGCCGTCAGCGGGTCTTGCCCCGCCCCAGTCGGTCCAGGGCCATCAGTTCGGCCTGCCGTGCCCGGCGCGATGGAACTCGCGACGGGGCGGGTCGCGGTGAAACGACCGGCGTGGCGCCGCGGTCGTGTCCGAAGATCAGCTTCTTGAGCCTGTTCCAGCGATACATTGTTCGTCTCCCTGCACGTCATATCTATAGTCATGACCGAACTGCGGTCTCAATCTCGAATGCGTGTTATACCGTGCGCACCGGACGGGACTGTACGGCGTCTCCTCTCAGGGGGTTTCAAGCAGGTCAGCGGTGACCGCTCCCCTGTGGTCAAATATTCGATCCAGCTGGCGCCGAATCATGGGAAGGGCAACCTTGCCGGCCGGCCCGAACGGAAGCCGGTACTCGACTTCGTCGTGGATCCATGTCGCCGAGGCGTCCGCTTCATCCCGGACGAAGCGGTGCGTATGGATCCACGTGCGGTATGGTCCTCGCAGCTGCTCGTCCACGAATCCGTGCGGCGGGTCCCATCTCGAGATCAGGGTACGCCAGGCGATCGGGATCCCCCACAGTCGCATCCTGTAGTCGATCAGGGTTCCTTCTCGCATCTCGATCGGGAGCGGCGTCAGGATCTCGAATCCCTCGGAAAAGAACTCGAACACCTCGTCGATCGGTCGATCCACCTTCATCTGTCTCTTCAGTATCCCGGCCACTGGACCTTCCCGTTTGAACCGTCAATGCGACCTGGCGTGGAATCTCACATGCCGGAACCGTGCTGTCAATGTGTTGTCTAGGTGTAAAGGTTGACATGAGCGGGTGGTCCGGTGTCTATATCCGCGCGTCGGACTTCGTTCAACGGGTGTCCAGATCTTCGGTTGGCCAGGGACGAGAGGCGGGATGGACTGCGGCATGAATACGAACGTGGATGTTGAGAAGCGGCACCCGATACAGGTGGTGGCCAAGCGCACCGGGCTGACCGCCGACGTTCTCCGCGTGTGGGAGAAGCGCTACGAGGTTGTCGCCCCCGGGCGCTCGAGCGGCGGTCATCGCCTCTATTCGGACCTGGACGTGGAGCGCCTCGCCCTGCTGAATCGTGCGGTGTCTGGCGGCCGCAGGATCAGCCGCGTGGCCGAGCTTCCGATCGAGGACCTGAAGGACCTCGTCCGGGAAGACGAAGACGCTGCTGTCCACCGACAACGCGAGATAGAGCAGGGTCTCTCGTCGAAGCCGGAAGTACACCTGGAGGCGTGCCTGACCGCGGTAGAGTCCCTGAACGCGGTGCGGCTCGAGAAGTCCCTGATGAGAGCCGCCGTGGCACTGTCGGCACCCATGCTGATCGAGGAAGTTCTTGGGCCGCTGTTGGCCAGCATTGGCGATCGATGGGAACACGGGAAGATGAGCCCGGGGCACGAGCACCTCGCGTCCAATGTGATCAGGCGCGTGCTCGAGTCCCTAGCGACCTCGGTCATGCCGGGGCCGGAAGCGCCGGGCCTGGTGGTCGCGACTCCGACCGGGCAGAGGCAC
>JBDHBK010000286.1:0-4130 GCA_039592635.1 Gemmatimonadota bacterium | reverse complement strand
GGTCTCGGGGTCCAGTGGGACCATGCGGACTACGACGCCCCTCTCCAACTCGAGGTCGACCCAGGGCGACACGTTCGCCATGTGATCGAGCTCGGTCACCACGATCTCGTCGCCGGCCTCGAAGGTACGGCCGAGCGATCGGGCGAGGTGGAACGTCAGCGTGGTCATGTTCGGTCCGAAGACGATCTCATCCGGCCGTCCGCCGACCAGGTCGGCCAGCGCCGCTCGACTGGTCACGAGAACTTCGTCCAGTTCGCGCGATGTCTGGTAGGCCCAGTGGGCGTTGGCGTTGTGACGCAACATCTGCTCGACCACGGCCTCGGCCACGACGGAGGGCACCTGCGTCCCCCCGGGCGCATCGAAGTAGCCGACCGGACGATCGTCGAACATGCGCCGAAGGGCTGGGAACGAGGCCCGGATGGTCTCGACAGAGGCGACGGCTGGGGTCTCGTAGTCTCTTGTATCGCTCATCCGTTCGGCCCCGGAGGTTTGATTTGGTTCGCCGACTCGTGTGTCGGTGCGCGCCGGCAACCTACTTGGCCGTCACCGGCTCCGCAGCGGCTTTCGTGCCGCGTGAGCGAAGACTTTCAGAACCGGTCGAGGGATTGGGCCGTCGCGCGGAGAGATGCTCCTTCCCGTGAGCCGCATCCGGAGTGGCAGGTGTGACGTTGCGGCCCTGCCAGTTGAACGAAGTAAGCGAAGGGCGCAACATCGTCATGTCGGAGTAGTTTCAAGCAGCAGATGAGCGCAGGCGGCTGTGGTGGCACGTGGGCCGCCGCTGTCTTGTTTTCTTTGTCAGCCGTGCCCACCGAACGGAGGAGCCGTGAACGACGAGCTTACCGGACAGGACACGTTCGGAGAAGGTGGCCTCGAGCGCACCCTGGGACGGCCACGCGAGGACTGGACGGTCGAGGACATGGTGGAGCTGTTCCGCCGTGGGCGGGCCCGGGGCCTGAGCTTGATGCACGTCGGAGGCGATGGATGGCTCAAACGCCTCGATTTCATGCCCCACGACGCCGCCAGTCTGCGTCGGGTGTGCGAGGCCGGCGAGCGGGCCGATGGATCGAGCCTGTTTCCGCGCTCGGGAATTCCGACTGGCGCCTCGGACATCGTCCTCCGTCCCCGGATCGAATCGGGCTTCCTGGACCCGTTTTCATCCGTTCCCACCCTCGTGCTCATGTGCGGCCATGCGGGGCCGGACGGTGAGCCGTTGCCGCAGTCACCCGATACCATCGTCCGGCGGGCCATGGAGCGCCTTCGGGTGCACACGGGCGTCGAACTGCTCGCGTTGGGGGAGGTCGAGTACTTCCTGGGCAAGCGGCGGGATGAGAGCGATATCTATGGCGCTGACGACCGGGGGTACCATGCCGTGTCTCCGTTCGTGTTCGGTGAGCCCCTCCGGCGGCGCGCGCTCGAGCTCCTGGTAGACCTTGGGCTCAACGTGAAGTACGGACACAGCGAGGTAGGATACATCGAAGCGCGTGAGCCGGACGGAGTGATCTGGGAGCAGCACGAGATCGAGCTCGGCCTCGACACTCTTCCCAGGGCGGCCGAAGCCGTGCTGCTGACTCAGTGGGTGTTACGGAACCTGGCGCACCAGAACGGAATGCGCTGCAGTACGGATCCGATCATGGCCGAGGGCCACGCGGGGAATGGGCTTCATTTCCACCTCGCCCCCGCCCGGAATGGAACACTCGCACCGGTTCGTGAGGCCGGGGGCTCCCTCTCGGACCCGGCTCGATGGCTGATCGGAGGGCTCGTACAGACGGGGGCCGCCCTCATGGCTTTCGGTAATCGGGCGCACGGATCGCTCACGAGGCTCACACAGGCCAAGGAGGCGCCGAACCGAATCACCTGGGGCGAATACGACAGGTCCGCCCTGATCCGGCTGCCCGCGCAGGCCATGGACTCGAGCGGGCGTCCCGTCAATCCGGCGACGATCGAGTTCCGGCTCCCCGACGGATCGGTGTTCCCGCACTTGCTGTTGGCGGGAGCGGCGCTGGCGATGATCAAGGGCGCCGAAACGAAGGGGCTCGACGAGCTCCTGGAGGCCACCTCGGCCAGCGCCGTGAAGAACGGAAAGGGAAGGGCCACCTCCGTGCCGTGGAGCTTCCGGGAGGTGGCGGCCGCCGTGGCCGAACAGCGTGACGCTTTCGAGGCGGACGGCGTCTTCCCGGCCGCACTGCTGGATGGGCTCGTGTCAGACCTCTCACATTTGTGAGAAACGACTCAAAATAAACGCATGTAAGATGAAATGGAAGAATTACATATTGATGCTCGTGGGTCTCGCACTGGGCCTTGGCGCCTGTCAGCCCGATGCAGACCCGCCCAAGCCTAACATCGTGCTCATCGTGGCCGACGACCTGGGTTACGGCGAGCTGGGCAGTTACGGGCAGCAGCGGATCCGCACTCCGACTCTGGACCGTCTGGCGGAGGAGGGGATGCGCTTCACCCGGCACTATTCCGGCAGCCCCGTCTGCGCTCCCTCGAGAGCCACCCTTCTGACGGGCTTGCACACGGGTCACGCCGTGGTGCGCGACAACGACGAGATGACCGAGCGCGGCGACGTGTGGGGCGACACCCTGATCGAGGGGAATCGTCCCCTTCCAACTGGGACGTACACCATCGGGCGGATGCTGCAGGACGCGGGCTACGTGACGGCCGCGATCGGCAAATGGGGACTCGGGGGCCCGGGCGACACCGGTGAGCCCAATCTGCAGGGCTTCGACCACTGGTATGGGTACATGTGCCAGCGCGAGGCGCACAACTACTACCCCACGCACCTGTGGCGAAACGGCGAACGCGAGGCGTTGCCGGGGAATCCGCCGTTCAGGGCCCATCAGCGGTTTCCCGCCAGCGCTGATCCGAACGATCCGGCCTCGTACGCGGCGTACCGCGGCGAGACGTACGCGATGGATGTGATGATGGATGACGCCGTAGCCTTCGTTCAGGAGCACGCGGGGGAGCCATTCTTCCTGTACCTGCCCTTTCCCGTCCCCCACGTGGCTCTCCAGGTGCCGGACGAGTCGGTGGCCGGGTACGAAGGTCAGTTCGCCGACACGCCGTATCCGGGAGATCGAGGCTACCTGCCGCACCGGACCCCCAGGGCTGCGTACGCTGCCATGATCACGCGCATGGACGAGGGAATCGGAGCCATTCTGCGCACGCTCGAAGACGCGGGGGTGGCAGAGAACACGGTCGTGATCTTCACCAGCGACAACGGACCCACATTCAACGGCGGCACGGACTCGGAGTTCTTCGACAGCACGGGCGGTCTTCGCGGCTTGAAGACGATGCTGTACGAGGGAGGCATCCGCGTCCCTCTGATCGTGCGCTGGCCCGGGCGGATAGCCCCCGGCGCCATCTCGGACCACGTGTCCGCGTTCTGGGACTTCATGCCCACACTGGCCGACATCGCCGGGGCAGCTCCGCCACCCGAGACGGACGGACTCTCGATGGTCCCCGTCCTGACGGGAGACGCGGCGTCCCAATCCATCCACGAGCGCCTGTATTGGGAGTATCACGGGGGCCAGGCCATGGTGTCTGGCAGGTGGAAGGCGGTCCGGTCAGATATGCAGGCGCCCCTGGAGTTGTATGACCTGGCCGCCGATTTCAACGAGTCGACCGACGTCGCTCGATCGGACAAAAGCCGCGCGCCTCGGAAGGGTGCGCCGCGCGTGCGGCCTGATCTCCGCCTCCATTCGCGATGTCCTCGGGATCGCTCCCGAGACGGGCGTGGACCCGGGGGGGGCGGGCGCCCCAGACCCGACGTGCACGGTGGCGCTCAGGCTGCGCACGGCCGACGCCCCAGCCGGCGCCGAGCCAACGCAGGCCGTCCGCGGGGCGTTCGAGGCGGCGGGTTGGGTGGAGGACCTCGCGGCGGCGGCCGATGGGGCGGGCACGAGCGCCTTCGCCTACTCGAGGGATAACGTGCGCTGCGCGGTGTCAGGGGGGCGTCCAGCAAGCCTTGTCGGCGGAGAGATCATCGAGGACGGATCCGTATACCTGGAAGCGGGCTGCTCCGCCTCGGACTAGTGTCGCACGTGCACCTCGAGCGGAGGGGCCGCTCCCTCCGGATCGGGGATGAGCCCCTCCAGTTCGATCCAGCGGGTGGTTCCCGGCTCACCAAC
>JBDHBK010000285.1:0-3717 GCA_039592635.1 Gemmatimonadota bacterium | reverse complement strand
GGTGACCCCTACCCCGGCCAGGTCTCCGGGTCCGATTGCCGCTTCATCCAGCGTCTGCGCGACGACTCCGTCGATATGGACCAGGTGCTGGCGCGCGGCGATCTCCGGGACGACGCCGCCGAAGACCGCATGCGCGTCCTGGGAGAGAATGACGTGGCCGGTGACCCGACCCTCAGAGACCACGGCGGCGGACGTCTCGTCACACGACGACTCGATCCCGAGGACGGGTCCGCCCCGGAAGCTCATGCCTCACGAACCTTCCGGTCTGACCGTTACCTCTTCTGGTCGCGACGAAGCCGACACGAAACCACCCGTGCTCAACTCCACCACCACGGGCGCCAGCTGGGGGCCCGTCGGTACGGCGTCCACCTGCACCGTGACCGAGGATACCGAGTCGAGTTGGCGTTGTACGGCGGCGGCCGCGCCGCGTACCACGACATCAACCGAATCGGGCTGAAGTCGCACTCGGTCGGCGGCTGGACCCGTGGCCCGAACCGGAAGCCGGACCTGGCGCACGACGAGCGAATCCACCGGAACGGTGACCAGCACGCTCGGCGGATAGATCTGGATGCCGCGTGTCCCCGCCGGCGCTTCCAGGGGGACGTCCCGCATGACCGCGTGCTGCAGCTCTTCGAGCGAGACCCTGCGCGTGGACACCTGGAGGATGGTCTCGACCTGGGACGCGCCCCCGCTGACCGTCACACTATCCGGCTCTATGAGCAGAGGCCTCATGACGGTGAATCCCATGGCCGGGACCGTGACGAGGTCCGCGATCACGGGCACCCTGCGCTCCGCCAGCTGTTCGAACTGAAGCTCGATGGAGGTGGGCACGACCAGCGTCGCGCGCACACCCTGGTCCCGGTCGTAGACGACCTGGTCCGGATCCAGGTTCACCCGCATCACGGGACCGGTCACCTCCCGGATGCCGATCCGGACCTCCGGGTCGTTGCCGATCAGGGCCAGCAGATCACGATTCCGGCCCTGGAACGTGGTGGCAACCTCACGGGGCGCGTCCAGCAGGACCCAGGCGGAATCCTGGACGTCGATGACGAGGCGGGTCAGTACCTCCTGCGACTGGCGCTCACCCGCGGTGAGGTCGAGCCACAGCAGGAAGACGATGAAGAACGCACCGAGCTTGTACGGCCAGTGGTTCCGCAACATCGCTTGCCAGTTCACGGTTCGACCGACCCGATCAACGGTCTGGATCCTCGCGCTCGAACCAGCGGCGCGTCGGATCCACCCGGTTCACGTCACCCGCCACCCTCACTTCGACCGCCCCTCCTTCCCGGAGGCTGTAGCCCGCGGGGGGATACTGCCCCACGATCCTGCCGGGCGCTTCGAGCGCCTGCGGATCGTAGGTGATGGCCCCCAGTTCGAGACCCGCCCCGGACAGGGCGCCCTGCGCGTCGTCCACGTGGCGGCCCACCAGTTCCGGAACCTGCACGACGGGACGCCCCTCGCTGACCACCAGGGTGACCTCGGCGGGCACGGCCAGCTCGGTCCCCGCCTCCGGCCGCGTCTCGACGGCCTTGCCCCCGGCTAGCGTATGCGTCGTCCTTTCGATCGCCACTTCGTATCCGAGCCGCTCGAGCACGATGGCCGCCTGACGTTCCGAAAGGCCAGAAACATCCGGAAGCACGTGGAGCTCCGGGCCACGGCTGAGGGACACGTAAATCGGGGCGCCGGGCCGGGCATACTGCCCTGGCAACGGGTCCTGCGACAGGACCGCGCCCTCGGGGGCGAGGTGATGGGTAACACCCGAGCGAACCGTGTACTCCAGCCCGATTCGATCCAGGCGGCCCTGCGCCTCGTCTTCCGTGAGACCTACCAGTTCAGGCACCTTGACGAGGGATGAGTCTTCTTCGACCCGGCCGCCCGGAAACACCCACTGCGCAGCCGCCAGGTAACCTCCCCCGAAGAACGACGCCACCACGACCGCCGAAATGAGCCACCGGCCCCATTTCCGGTCCCCGCCAGCAGCCGTGACGGCCTGCGGCTCCTGTTCCCTGGAGAACAGCTCGGACAGGGTCTGCGTGCGCGGCGGAGCCGCGGCCGCCGCCGTTCCATCCGGCAGCTCCCGCTGCCCGGTAGCGTCGCTCGATGCCTGTTCTTCCGGCGGCGGACCCGAAGCCCGCTCTCCGCCCTTTGCCCCCCGTCCGCCGCCCAACCCGCGGCGCCGCCTGTAACTCATCCTGTCGTTCCCCTTTCGTCCGGGCCCTGAGCGGCCTGCTAAGAACGTCTCAGTCGGCTCGCGAACGCTCCGTCGGTATCCCATTTCCACGGCAACACCCGAAGGTCGCCGTTCTCATCGATCGCTTCATCGGGTACCCACATCGGCTCCGGCGGCTCCCTTCGGAAGTCGGCGTGCCGGGCCAGAAACCCTGCGACCTGCTCTTCGTTCTCCTCCGGCTCGAGGGAACAGGTCGCGTACACGAGCAGTCCTCCAGGCTCGACCAGGTCCGCCATCGCATCCAGCAACTCGCGCTGCAGCGCCACCAGCGAATCGAGCCTGTCCTGGTCCACGCGCCACCGGGCGTCCGGGCGCCGTCGCAGCACACCCGTTCCCGTGCACGGTGCATCGAGCAGGACCGTTCGCGCACCCGTGATCGCCGGCGCACGTGCGTCCGCACGGAGCAGCAGGACATCCAATCCCAGACGAGCGACCGGTTCGCGCAGCCGGTCGAGCCGGTGCCCGCTCACGTCCGCGGCCACGAACGGCCGGGCATCCCGGGCCGTCCACGCCAGGGCGAGAGCCTTCCCGCCCGGTGCCGCACAGGCATCCAGAACAGGGCCCATGCATCCATCGCCCACGTAGTCTACCACCGCGGAGGCGGCGGGGTCCTGCACGACACACGGAAGACTCCCGAGCACTTGCTCAGGCCGACCTTCACGAACGCGGTACATCGACTTCCAGCCAGGCTCAGGAATCAACCGGACCCCTTCGATCGGCTCGAGGTCAGCGTCCGAATTCGCGTCTGCCCCCAGCACTCGCACGGTCACCGGTGGAGCCCGGTTATCATTCTCCACCAGACGACGAACCGAGGCAAGCGGCCAGCGGGACAGCCAGCGCTCGATCAGCCAGCGTGGGTGCGATCCCCATATCGCCAGATACCCCTCGGGATCAGCGTCCGGATCGGGAAACGCGGTCGCCTGCGGGCCTTCTCTCGCGGCTCGCCGAAGGACCGCGTTCGCCAATCCGCCGACGTTGGGTCCCACGGTCCGCTTGAGACCTCCGACCGTCTGGTCGACGGCCGCGTGATCGGGCACACGGGTCTCCCGCATCTGGTACAGGCCGAGGCGCAGCCACTGGAGTACGCGGGGATCCATGCGGCGAATCGGCCTGTCGAGCAGCAGGTCCAACTCGGCATCCAGTCGGGCGCGTAACCGAATCGAGCCGTATGCCAGCTCGAGGGCCAGGCGACGATCGTCCGGCTGCAGATTCGACAGGCGACGAGCCGCTGCGTGATCGGCGAACTCGCCGCGATCCACGTCGCACAGAGTGTGAAAGGCGGCGAGGCGGGGGTCCTCCCCCGAGCTCTCCCGTTCCGGACTCAATCCAGCATGCCTGTCGACGGGCTGGAGGGTACGCCCCATTCACGCTCTGGCATGCGACCCGCCAGCCACGCGGATCGGCCGGCCTCGACCGCCTGGCGCATGGCGTGCGCCATGAGCACGGGGTCATCGGCCGCCGCCAACGCCGTGTTCATGAGAATGCCG
>JBDHBK010000284.1:0-3734 GCA_039592635.1 Gemmatimonadota bacterium | reverse complement strand
ATGGGCTTTCGACTGAGCCAACCCGTCGGCCCCGCATCGTGGCAGGTCGAGCAGTCTCGGGTATCCGCCTTCACGGACCGCTTCAACGTCTCCCGGTTGCTGCCGACCGGGAGGTCCACGGTCAACACGAGCGCGGGACAACCGGCCTCCTCGGCCCGCCGCAGAAGGGTCCGGGTCACTTCCCAGCTTGAGGTCGGGTAGAGCTGGTACCACACGGGCCGGCTTCGCACCGCGTTCACGTCCTCCACCGATGTTGTCGTGACCGTCGAGAGAATCTGGTGGTGACCCAGGGCCGTGGACCCCCGCGCCGCGGCCATCTCCCCTTCGGGATGGAACGCCTTCTGGCTTCCCGCCGGGGCCAGGACGATCGGGGTCTCCCAGCGCTCGCCCAGCAGCTCCACGCCCGTGTCGACGGAACTCACATCCACCAGCCGCCGTGCCCGGAGGTCGAAATGCCCGAAACCCTTCCGATTGGCGCGCAGCGTTTCATCGCCGTCCACGCCGGTCGCCAGGTATCCGTAGTGGGCCGGCGGAAGGGTCTGCCGGGCCACATCGCGGAAGTCGAACACGTTGATCGCCTCATCCGGAGATCCGATGAGGTCGGACAACTCCCGAAGTGCAGTGCCTGCCGTCGAGTCCTTCGGTTCGCCCGGGGCGCAGGCCGAGAAACCCAGCAGGGGGAGTAGCGGACTGCCCGCGAGGAAACGCGCGAACGACCTGCGAGTGAGGGGAGCGACTTGAGTCATCGATATCTCCCGCTTGAGGAAACGTCAGAAGAACTCCCTGAACAACCGATCCGTCGCCTCGTCCAGCTCCGGAGACGGCAGGGCCTGGGTCCTCAGCACCTCCGCCTCGCGCGCGAATGCGCGCAGATTCTGCCGGAAGCGTTCGAATCGCGCCTCGTCGATGTAGTCCATGGCCGTCTCGTCGCCGATGAAGTTCGCGACGCTGCCCCATCCGCGCGCCGATCGCCGCACGCCGGCGGCCAGCTCCGGATTGGCCTCCTCGACCGCAAAGGCGTAGACCAGGACCGCCAGCTGAATGCGTCCCACGTGTGCCTTCTGCACCGCCATTCGCTCACGGTGCGCCCGGATCTCGGCCACGTTGAACAGCATCGTGGCCGGCGGGAACAGGTTGGGCACCGCGTTTTCCAGCAGCCAGCCGGTTTCCTGTTCGATGACGTCGACCAGCAATTGATTGACCGCCGCCGTTCCCGCGGCCGCGGGGAGCGTGACCAGCGAGGTCTCTCGGCCCCCGCCGTGATTGGTGACCAGTCCCCTGGCATCGAACTCCACCAGCAGACTGTCGTCCGGCGGTACCGGGACCATGAAGACGAATTCGCCGGCGGAGATCATCTCCGCCGGGTCCTCGACGGGTCTCACCTCTCCCCAATGACCGTATCGCTGACGTACCGGGACGAACACCGACAGGGCCCCGTTGAGCGAGTCGTAGTACGGGTCGAAGATCCGTTCCTGGAGGCTGTCCTCCTCGACCACCAGGGCCAGCGCCTCCGCCTCGTTCCAGTCGAGCTCGCGCGGGAAACCTTGCCCCGCCGCCCACGCCGTCTCGACGGGCAGGCTGGGGATCGTGAACGGATACAGTGTGGCCACGAGCACCAGCGCCCCCGTCAGCCAGTGCTGTACTTCCTCGCCGGTGAATCGCGCGATGAACCACGCGAAGAACACTCCGGCGATCGCCGAGGCCGCAACCGTGGACTGCAGGAAGAAGCGCAGGCTGTCCTGGAACAACCACGCCAGGGGAGCCACCGCCCACAGGAGGAGGAAGAGCCCCTTCTCGCGTCGCCACAGCATCCACGCCAGCCACAGCACTCCCGGCGCCGCCAACGCATACGTGAACACAGCCACCGACCCGGCCACGTGACCCCGCTGCCCGTTGTACCACTCGAGGTGCCGCAGAAAATGCAGGATGTAGGGCGAGCTCAGGAGAATCGTCAGACCGCCAGTCAGAACCAGTCCCTTCCAGCGACGCGTGGCCAACGCAGCCAGCAGGATGCCGAGCCCGATCACGGGAGCGCCCCCGAGGTGGACGTACGTCGTCAGAGTCCCGAAAAGGATCGCCCTGACATACCGCTTCTCGAGGAAGAAGTGAATCGCCCACGCCGACAGGATGAAGATCCAACCCGACGGAACGCCGACGAAGAAAGGCGCAGCCGACATTACGCTCCCGGTGAGAAGCGCCCCCGCGAACAGCGCGGCCCGGTCGCCGCCGAACCGGCGGGCGAAGTACACGGCCGTGAAGACCGCCGCGGTCCACTGCACCACGGCGAGGATCGAGAAGGCGTGCACGTAGGCCCAACCGTCGCCACCCATGACACGACCCAGAAATCCGACCGCGTAGTGGAGGGCCGGGCCCTGAAGATTCGGTCGTCCGGTGGGCGCCCAATTCAGGTAGTCCCACCAGTACACCCCGTTCTCCGCGTACTGGCGTGCCAGGGAAATGTGGTACCCGAGATCGTTGTCGGCGAAGTAGTCCCGGAGCATCAGAAGGAGAAGGACCAGGTGCAGCGCGACCACCAGGACGAGGGCGCGGCGTGCGCCCTGCGAATCGCGTTCGGCCTCTGGTACCAGACTGGCGCTCATGCTGTCTCGGACTCGGGGTGGCCGGCGGTGCCCCTGAAGAAAGGCAATCACATAATCTGCACTACCCGTGCGATGATCGCACCCCATGCGGCTGAGCGGTGTTTGACAGGCGGCCCGGGAGCGGAGTCAATTGCCGGCATGACAAAGCTACTCGAACGACTGACCAACGTGCGGCGCGACGAGAAGGGAGCGCTGCTGTGGGCCCTGATCTACGGCTTCTGCATCTTCCTCGCCTACTACATCTTGCGGCCCGTGCGGGACGAGATCAGCTCGGCGGACCGGGGCAACCTGCAGATCCTGTGGACGGCGGTGTTCATCGTCATGCTCATCGCGGTGCCCGCCTACTCGTGGGTTGTCGCGCGCTGGCCACGCGGGACGTTCGTTCCGTGGGTGAACCGGTTCTTCATCGCATGTCTGGTCGGCTTCTACTTCGCGCTCGTCTCGCTCCCCCTCGGTGCCCGCCCCTGGATCGACCGGGTGTTCTACGTGTGGGCCAGCGTGTTCGCGCTGTTCGTGGTCACCGTGTTCTGGGGCTTCATGGCCGACCTGTTCACGAGCGAGCAAGGCAAGCGGCTGTTCGGCCCGATTGCAGTCGGCGGTTCCCTGGGCGCGATCATCGGATCGACCGTGACCGCCGGACTGGTCGACGTGTTGCCCGCATTTTCGCTTCTGCTCGTCGCGTGCGTCCCGCTGGAGGTCGCGGCCCAGGCGGCTCGGCAGCTTCAGCGTCGCTCGAACCGGGCCGGCAGCACGTTGCGGCGCGAGGATGCGCCTGTGTCGGGCGGCGTGTGGAGCGGGATCAAGGTCGTGTTCAGCTCGCCGTACCTGGCGCGAATCGCCCTGTTCATATTCCTCATGACCTTCGCCTCGACCGTCCTGTACTTCCAGCAGGCGCACCTTCTGTACGACGCGATCAGCGATCGCGCGGTGCGCACGGCGCTGTTCGCGAAGATCGACCTCGCGGTGAACGTGATCACGCTGGTGGGCCAGGGCTTCATCGTGGCGCACGTCATCCGCCGTCTCGGGATGGGGTGGAGCCTCGCGCTGGTTCCGATCATCTCGATGTTCGGCTTCGTCGCGCTGGGGATCTTCCCGACCCTCGCCGTGCTGGTGGTGGTCCAGGTCCTGTACCGG
>JBDHBK010000283.1:0-3741 GCA_039592635.1 Gemmatimonadota bacterium | reverse complement strand
CGTCAACCGCCGGATTGCCCGATCCGACCGCTTTCGCTATAATCTGGGGCTCTTGAATTCGGGCTGGCCCGGGTGGCCGGCGCCGGCAGACGCGAACCGGGTCACGGCATCGCGTCTTTTGTGTTGAAAGGGCCCCGGACAGCCCTGCGGCGGAGTGAACCGGGGCGGGGACCGGGACGGGATGTTCGAGCAGCTCGGCGATCGGCTGGATGGCGTATTTCGCCGCCTCAAGGGGCGGGGCGTCATCACGCAGCCCATGCTCCGGGAAGGGCTTCGGGAGGTGCGCCGGGCGCTGCTGGAGGCCGACGTGAATTTCCACGTCGCCCGCGACTTCCTGAAGCGCGTGGAACAGCGCGCTCTAGGCGAGAAGGTGCTGGAGTCGGTTCGCCCGGCCGAGCAGATCGTCAAGATCGTGCACGACGAACTGATCGAGGTCCTTGGCGGAGCGAGTGCGGAATCGGGCCTCGCGGAAGCGGCAGTGCCGCCTTCGGTGATCATGCTGGTCGGTTTGCAGGGGTCGGGTAAGACGACCACGGCCGGAAAGCTGGCCCGCCGGTTCGACCGGCTCGGACGCCGTCCGACGCTGGTGGCCTGCGATCCGTACAGGCCGGCGGCGGGCGAGCAGCTGGTGACGCTCGCCGAGTCGATCGGTGTGCCGGTCATACACGAGCCGGGACAGAAGGACGTCGTCGCGATTGCGTCGGCGGCGGTGGACGGCGCGCGTCGGGCCGGGGCGACGCACGTGATCGTCGACACGGCAGGTCGGCTGCAGGTTGACGATGAGTTGATGGACGAGCTCACGCGGCTCAAGACGGAGATCGGGCCGCAGGAAGTGTTGCTCGTCGCCGACGGGATGACGGGCCAGGAGGCGGTGCGCATCGCGCAGGGCTTCCACGAGACGGTCGGGATCACCGGTGTGATCCTCACCAAGATGGATGGGGATGCGCGTGGCGGTGCGGCGCTGTCGATCCACGGGGTGCTCGGGGTTCCGGTCAAGTTCGTCGGAGTTGGTGAGCACCTGGAAGATCTTACGGCGTTCGAGCCTGAGCGCATGGCGGGGCGGATCCTCCAGATGGGGGACATCGTGGGCCTGGTGGAAAAGGCCCAGCAGACGTTCGACATGGAAGCTGGCAAGCAGCTGGAAGAGAAGGTGCTTGGCGGCGGACAGTTCGACCTGGAGGACTTTCTCCAGGCGACCAAGCAGATACAGAAGATGGGCCCGATCGAGGGCCTGCTGAAGATGATACCAGGCGTGAAGCCGAAGATGCTCGAAGGGGTGGATGTAGACCCCCGCCGCATCAGGCACATGGAGGCGATCATTCTCTCCATGACGCCGGCCGAGAGACGGAAGCCGGAAATCATGAACGGTTCGCGCCGAGCGCGGGTCGCGAAGGGGTCGGGCCGACCGGTGTCCGAAGTGAACCGGTTGCTCAAGCAGTTCAAGGAGATGCGAAAGATGATGAAGCAGATGGGCAAGCTCGCGCCGCGCCTCGCGGCCGGCGGAAAGCTGGGCTCGCTGCTTCAATGATGGGCAGGCGGAGCCCTTCGAGGGGCCGCCGTCCACGAATTACTGGACGTAACAAGAGGAACTGGATCAGTGGCGACACACATTCGACTGCAGCGCACGGGCCGGAAGAAGCAGGCTTCGTTCCGCATCGTCGTAACCGATGTGAACGAGCAGCGTGACGGTCCGGCGATCGAGACACTCGGGACCTACAACCCCCGCACTCAGCCTTCCATCGTTCGGCTGGACGCTGCGGCGTCGTTGAACTGGTTGTACGAGGGTGCTCAGCCCACGGACACCGTGATTTCGATCTTCCGGAAGACCGGCGTCTGGCAGAAGTTCCAGGCCGGTGAGACGGCGGACTCCCTCGAAGAGGCCGTGATCACGCTCGGCCCGCCGCCGGGCGAGCAGAAGACCTCGCGCCGCGCCGCGGTAGCAGCCGAAGCCCAGAAGCTCAGGGCCGTCGAGGTCGCGGCTGCCAGGCAGCTGGCCGAAGAAGCGGCGAAGGACGCCGCGAAGCAGGCTGCGGAAGAGGCAAAGGCTGCGGCTGCCGAGGCCGCTCAAGCCGCCGAGGCCGAGGCTGAAGAAGCCGTAGAGGAAGCGGTCGAAGAGGTCGCTGCCGAGGCTGAAGAGGCCGTAGAGGAAGCGGTCGAAGAGGTCGCTGCCGAGGCTGAGGAAGCAGCAGAGGAAGCGGTCGAAGAGGTCGCTGCCGAAGCTGAAGAGGCGGTAGAGGAAGCGGTCGAAGAGGTCGCTGCCGAGGCTGAAGAGGCCGTAGAGGAAGTGGTCGAAGAGGTCGCTGCCGAGGCTGAGGAAGCAGCAGAGGAAGAGAAGAAAGACTGAATCGGAGACCGGGCGGGACGTTGAGTTTCGCCGGTTCCGTGGTTCGATGGATGATATCGTCGTAGGGCTGATTCGAAATGCGCACGGGCTGGGCGGGGAAATCCTCGTCGAGTTGCTGACCGGAGACCCGGACGACGTCTTCGTGGCCGGGCGCGCTTTTCGGCTCGTCGGTGGAAAGGGAAGAGGCCCCGGGAGCCTGACTTTGACCGCTGCCCGGCGTCACAAGGGAGGACTCCTCCTTCAGTTCCAGGAGGTCGGCGACCGCGACGCTGCCGAGAAATTGCGGGGGCGCGAGTTGGCCCTGCCGACGGAAGAACTGCGGCAGCTGGACGAGGACGAGTTCTTTCTGCACGACCTGGTAGGGTTCGCGGTCGTGCGAACGGACGGAGAACCGGTCGGAGACGTGGCGACCTCGTATGAGACCGGGGCGCAGTTGCTGCTGGGCGTAACGGCAGGGGAGCGAGAATTCCTCATCCCGTTCGGCAGGCAGCTTGTGACGGAGGTGGACCGGGAGGCGCGGAGGATCGTGATCGATCCCCCGCCGGGACTGCTGGAGGACTGACGACGTGAAGATCAACGTCGTTACGATCTTCCCGGAGTTCTTCGAGGTGCCGCTGGGTACGAGCATCCCGGGGCGTGCGGAGAAAGCCGGACTCGTGAAGTACCGGGTCGTGGACCTGAGGGACTTCACGCACGACCGGCACCGCACGGTGGACGATGAGCCGTACGGGGGCGGCGCGGGCATGGTCATGAAGCCCGAGCCGTTCTTCGAGGCGATGGACGAACTGGAACCGAAAGGCCCGGTGGTCCTCCTGAGTCCGCGGGGCCGAGTGTTCGACCACGATACGGCGGTCCGGTTCGCCGTGCAGCCCGAGTTGACGCTGCTGTGTGGGCATTACAAGGGCGTGGACGAGCGGGTGGCCGAAGGTGTGGCCACGGAGGAGTTGTCGGTCGGCGACTACGTGCTGTCCGGCGGCGAACCCGCAGCCCTGGTGGTGGTGGACGCGGTGGTCCGGCTCCTGCCCGGGGCCATGAGTGACCACGAGTCTGCCGCAGAGGACTCGTTTTACGACGGACTGCTTGCGCCGCCCGTGTTCACACGGCCGGCAGAGTACAGGGGACGCGAGGTCCCTGAGGTGCTTCGATCGGGCGATCATGCCCGGATCGCTGAATGGCGCCGACTGGAAGCTGAGCGATTGACGAGAGACAGAAGACCGGAACTCTGGGAACGCGAGGGACACTGATTCTCGCAGGACCAGGTTACGGGAATACCAAAGACGTGCTTAGATATCGGTCGCCCAGGGCGACCCCGGAAGGAGCGAAATCGTGGATCCGAGGATTGTAGAAATCGAGAAGACCCAGGTGCGGTCCGACCTGCCGGCGTTCTCGCCCGGCGA
>JBDHBK010000282.1:0-3769 GCA_039592635.1 Gemmatimonadota bacterium | reverse complement strand
TGCTCTTGCCGGCACCGGACGGTCCCACCAGGGCCACGATCTCACCGGGCCGGACCTCGAAATCGATGCCGCGCAGGACGGGGCGTTCGGACTCGTACTCGAAGTCCACATCGTGGAACCGGATCGACTCACGCGGCGCGTGAACTGATTCCTCGCCGGGCTCGCGCCGGGGCTCGGCCTGCGCATCCAGGACCTCGAAGAACCTCTCGGCCGCCGCGATCGAAAGCTGCATCTTGGCCGGAAACTGGGCCAGCGCCTTGACTGGCGATACGAGGCGCACGGCCATCGTGACGAAGGAGATGAACACCGCCGCCGACAGCGTGCCGGTGCCGAGGACCATGTTGGCGCCGATCCAGATCAGGACCAGCGCGATCAAGGACGACAGGGTCTCCGAGATGGGGCCCGCGGCCTGGCTGAGCGCGTTGGCCCGCACCATTCGACGAGCGTAGCGCCGCGAGCTCTCGCTGAATCGCTCCCGCTCGTGCTCCTCCGCGCCGAAGGACTTCACGAGCCGGATGCCGCTCATGGTCTCCTGGGCCACTGACACGAGTTCGCCTCGCTGCTGGAACGCCTTTCCGTAGCTGCCCTTCAAGCGTCGAAGAATCGGGCTCAGCCCCACCGCAACCAGCGGTCCGGTGACGAGCGCCACCAGCGTGAGCTGCCACGACATGAGCAGGAGGAAGACCACGTAGGTAACGGCCGTCACTGCCTGCCGCAGAACGTCCGTGAGCGCGAACGTGATGACGGTGCGCGCCTCGCGCGTGTCGTTCAGGACGCGAGTGATCAGCTGCCCGACCTTCATCTGGCCGAAGAAGGACAGGGGCAGGTACTGCAGGTGCCCGTACACGTCGTCCCGGATGTGTCGCTCGACGTGCTCCTGCACGTACACGGTGAGCAGGCGGGCGCCGTACAGCGCGAGGTTCTTGATGCCCAGGGCCGCGAGCACCAGCAGGCACACGTTGCGCAGTGCGTCCAGCGGCTCGCCGGAACGAATCCAGGATCCGAACCAGCCATCGAGCAGAACCTCGAGGCTGCTCATGTCCGCGCCGCCCAGGATCTCGATCCCGAACAACGACTGCAGGAACGGGATCAGGAGCACCAGGGTGAACGCGTCGAGGCCCGCCGAGATGACCATCAGGAGGATGGCCCCGATCAGGAGGCCGATGAACGGCCCCACGTAGCGGAACAGGCGGGCGTAGGAGGACCACATGGCCGACGTCCTCAGGATCTCGGAGTGAGGAGCGCCACCGGGAGGACCATCTCCTCCGGGCTCACGCCGCCATGCAGGAAGCTGTCCCGGTACCGGCCCTGGTACTCACGCAGCTTCGTGGGATAGACGAAGAAGTAGTCCTCGCGGCACATCATGTAGGTCGAGTGGAAACCCCGGGGCGGCAGGCGCAGGGCCTGTGGATCCGTCACGGACAGCACGCCCGCCTTGTTATCCACCCGCATGTCCCGGCCGAACTTGTAGCGCAGGTTCGCCGTGGCATCCCGGTGGGCATAGATCGTGAGCGGGCGGTTGCAGTGCACCGAACCGTGATCGGTCGTCAGCAACACGGGCACGCCACGCTTCGCCGCCTCTTTGAGTGCGCCGAACGCGGCTGACCGCTCGAACCATGCGTAGGTCAGCGACCGCAGAGCCGGCGCATCACGCGCCACCTCCCAGATCAACCTCGACTCGCTCCTGCCGTGCGTGAGAAGATCGACGAACCCGAACACCAGGGCCGTGGCCGAAGACCCGGACAGGTATCCACCCAGCCTCTGCAGCATCGAGTTCCCCTGGTCGGCGGAGAACACCTTCTCGTAGTGCGTGCGCACGCCGGGGCCGACCAGTTCTTCGATATGAGACGCGAACAGCTCGTCCTCGAACGTGTTGTAGCCGGACTCCGAGCCCTCGTCGTACCAGCCAGGCCTCGACGCCTCGATTTCGTCGGCGAAGCGACCACTGAACAGGGCATTGCGCGAAAAGGCGGTCGCCGTCGGAAGAATGGAGGAATAGAGGGCCTCTTCGACCTCGAACAGGTCCGTGAGAAGCGGACGGATCGCCCGCCACTGGTCGAGCCGCAGGCAATCGATGACCACCAGCAACGCCGATCGATCCTCGCCGAGCAGAGGCGCAAAGAAGCGCTCCACGATATCGACAGACAGCGGCGGTCCGACCTCTCCCTCCTCCTGCAGCCATTCGGCGTACCGCTCCGCCACGAGCTCGCTGTAGCTCCGCCTGATATCCCCGCGCAGGGCTTCGATCGTCTCGGCCAGGCTCGCTTCCCCCGCCTCCTCGAGCCGGAGGTCCCAGTCCACGAGCTCGCTGTACAGGGCCGCCCAGTCCTCCCAGGAATTCGCCGTGATGATCGCGTCGCGAAGCTCACCGAACCTCTCGGTGAACTCGCGCGCGGCCTGCTGGTGGCGCAGACGTGGACCGGCGAGCAGCCGGGTCACTACCGTCAGGACCTGCCTGGGACTGGTCGGCTTGATGATGTAGTCGTCGACGCGGCGGCCGAGTGCCTCGTGCAGCGTCTCCTCGGCTTCGCTCTTGGTGACCATCACGATCGGCAGGTCGCGGCCCGCCGTCCGGATCGCGCTGAGGACGTCGAGACCCCTGAGACCAGGCATCTGCTCGTCGAGCAGAATCATGTCGTAGTTCTCCAGCTCCAGGAACTCGAGGGCGTCGGCCCCGTTCATCACGGCGTCGACGTGGTAGCCCTCGCGAATCAGGAGCAGAGTATGCGGACGGAGCAGATCGACTTCGTCGTCGACCCACAGGATTCTTCCCTTGGTCACGGACGCTCGCGCGATCTCCCTTCGAATGCCGGTCTGAGTGGTCGGACGCCTCGAGTAGGGCGGCAGTGGAATATGGCACGTCCTGTCACCCGCACCACCCCAGGGGAGTTCCCCGCTCAGGCCCGGGGTCGGTGGCCCGGTACGAAGTCCCTGACCGCCAACTCCAGCTTCTCGAGCACGTCATCCACCCCGATCTTCTCCATGTTTCCGTGGCGGACCTCCGCGCATGGCACGACCTCGCCCGGCCTGGAATAGCGGTCGATGATCAGCTCGCGCGGTCCCCGGTACGGGCCGACCCGCTTGGGATCGGTGTAACCGTACAGGCCGATGACGGGCGTCTCGAGGGCCGCGGCCATGTGCAGCGGCCCGGTGTCCGGGCTCAGCATCAGGGCGGACCCATCGAGCAGCCAGGCCAGGCGGCGCAGGTCGTTTCGAAGCGCCAGGATGGGCCGGGCTTTCGTGGACCCCGCCACTTCTCGGGCCGCCGCCAGCTCGACCGGGTTCTCGCTTCCCACGATCACCGACTGCAGGCCCAGGTCCGCCTCCGCGACTTCCAGAACGCGGGCATACCGATCGGGGAACCAGTTCTTCCCGGGACGGGTGGTACCGACAACCACGGCCAGGACCGGCCGATCGAGCTGAGCGAAGAACGTGCGCCGGGCCTCGTTCTCGGCCTGGCTGAACTCGAACCGCCACTCGCGCACCGGCTCCACGCGCAGGTGCCGCAGAAATTCGAAGTACTGGTCCTGCACGTGCTGCGGCTCGTGGGGCGGGATCCGCTCGCTGGTGAACAGCCAGTTGAAGTCGCGCGCCCGGCGTCGATCGAAGCCCAGCTTCCGCGGAGAATCGAGCATGGCCGTCAGGACGCCCGCCTTGAGGTATACCTGCAGTGCCACCACGAGGTCGAATCGGCGTCCCGCCACTCGCGATCGGAAGTCGCGAAATCCCCCCGCGCCCGCCGCGCGATCGAACACGATGTACTCGTCCA